>CAJFOT010000068.1 GCA_904397815.1 Candidatus Paralachnospira sangeri | reverse complement strand
GTCAAAATATGCCTGAGCGTACATATCGGTGTTGTCGCCGATGATCTTGATGGAGTTCTTGTTTGCGCCTACAGTACCGTCTGCGCCCAGACCCCAGAACTTGCAGCTGATGGTGGAAGCCGGTGTGGTATCCGGATTCTCTGTCACTTTCAGGGACAGATTGGTCACATCATCATCAATACCGATTGTGAATTTCTGTTTGTCTTTGTTATTGTACACAGCGATGATCTGTCCGGGAGTGGTATCCTTGGAACCCAGGCCGTAACGTCCGGTAAAGATCGGAACCGCGTCGAATTTTGTTCCCTTTAACGCTGCTACAACGTCCAGGTATAAGGGCTCGCCCATTGAGCCGGGCTCTTTTGTTCTGTCCAGTACGCTGATCTGCTTTACAGTGTCCGGAATCGCGTCAACCAGAGCCTGCGCACAGAAAGGACGGTACAGACGAACCTTTACCACACCTACCTTAGCGCCTGCTGCTACCATGTGATCCAGTGTCTCATCGATGGTATCGCATACGGAACCCATTGCGATGATGACATGCTCTGCGTCCTCTGCGCCGTAGTAATTGAATAACTTATAGTTTGTGCCGATCTTTGCGTTAACCTTGTCCATGTACTCCTGAACAATGCCGGGCAGCGCGTCGTAGTAAGGGTTGCATGCCTCTCTTGCCTGGAAGAAGATGTCAGGGTTCTGTGCGGAACCTCTCTGGCAGGGATGGTTGGGATTCAGCGCGCTGTCTCTGTACGCCTGGATCGCGTCCATATCTACCATATCTTTCAGATCTTCATAGTCCCATGTCTCGATCTTCTGGATCTCGTGAGATGTACGGAAACCGTCGAAGAAGTTGATGAAGGGAACTCTTCCCTTGATTGCGGCGCAGTGTGCCACAGGTGTCAGGTCCATAACTTCCTGCACGCTGGACTCGCACAGCATTGCGCAGCCTGTCTGACGGCATGCCATAACGTCAGAATGATCGCCGAAAATAGATAACGCGTGAGAAGCCAGAGCACGCGCGGATACATTGAATACACCCGGAAGCTGCTCGCCGGCTACTTTGTACAGGTTGGGGATCATTAATAACAGACCCTGGGAAGCAGTAAAGGTTGTGGTTAAAGCACCTGCTGCCAGAGAGCCGTGTACAGCGCCCGCCGCACCTGCCTCAGACTGCATCTCAATAACCTGAACTTCCTGGCCGAAGATATTTTTCCTGCCGGCAGTAGCCCACTCGTCAGTCGCCTCAGCCATAACAGATGAAGGGGTAATCGGATAGATCGCCGCTACTTCGGTATATGCGTAGGACACATGAGCCGCAGCATGGTTACCATCCATGGTTTTCATTTTTCTAGCCATTATAGTACTTCCTCCTATGAATAATATAAAACACAAATAGGTTAGGCGAGGGAAAGTGCTGATTCCCTCGCTTTTATTATACATTATTCAGATTAAAATGCAAACGTTTCGATGCAAAAAACAGGTGAAATTTCGGTACTTTTTCCCAATGTTTCGAAAAAAGAACACTTTTCCTTTGTCAGTTCAGCATCTCCAGATATCTGTCATAGTCCAGGTCTTCCCTGACAAAATCAGGCACTCTGCCTGCAGGGAAGGAACAGCTCAGAACACGCTCGCTTCCATATTCATCCTCCCCGGCGTACAGGGTTACCCGCATCCAGTATTCCTGAGAGAATACCATCCGGTTATCCCAGAACCAGCCGTTCTCCGCAATATAAGGAAGAATGGCTGCCAGCTGTTCGCCGCTGTATCTGACCTCCGGATAGGCCCCCTCTGTTTCTCCCAGTTCAATCTCATCCTGGTTCTCCAGTTCATAATACAGATCAGGAATATCCACCACGGCTTCTGTGGCGGTATCCATTCCTGCCGCGGTCCAGCCCTGCATGCCCGCTTCCTCCAGCAGCCGGATGGTTTCCGTCATCGCCGGATAGACATAGTAGGCTGCCTCTCCTATGGTTTCACTTCTGAAAAACTCCAGTGTCCCATAAGGGATTTCTTCCATATCATATAAGGTCAGGTTTCTGTACTCTTCCTGAAAGGTACGAAACAGGCGAAGGAGGCCGGTATGATCCAGCTGAGGCTGAAGGGTTTCAATCCCATTGTAAAACCAGGCGCTCAGGATCTCCTCCTCGTTCGTCGTCAGAATCGGATAGCTGCCTTCCTTAAATTCCTCCGCGGAAAACACCCGGTTGATCGTATCCAGGCTGGAATCCTCTGTCAGCTGGTAGCAGCGGTACACGGTCTTATTGTTTTTCAGGTTATATTTCACATATACCATCGTATCCGCCAGGGAATTTTCCCCTGCGCCGCCTGTGTACACCCCGTACATGCTGGCCGCCGCTGACACCGTTTCTCCTGTATTGCCTCTGGCGCCGGTCTGTCCGGCTTCCGCCAGCATATCCATCATCGTCTGGTAATCGGTGTATGCCATCCGCTCCATGGCGATATCGATCTTGTCATGATAAGCGCCCTGTCCATCCACTTCATACACATTATCATTCAGGCTGCTGAAGGCGATGGAGGCACTGTAAAACTGATCCTCCGACGGCCTGTAGCTGTCGTATCCCGTCAGATCAAAGAAGAATACCGCCAGAACCGCCGCACAGATCACGCCGGTCACGCCCATATGAATTTTCCCGCGGAAAATCGCCTTAAATTCCGATTCCATCACGATCTGCAGGATACCATGGACGATCAGCCAGGAGCAGATCAGCCCGAAGAGCATCCACACCGTCACAAAGCCGCTGGTCAGCATGGTAAAGAACATGGTGCCTGTCAGCACAGCCGGCACGCTGATCAGCACATAAATCACCGGTTTGCTTTTGGCAAAGGCGACTGCCTTTTCAGCAGACTCCGAAGGCCGTTTCCGGTACAGCATCAATGTGGCTGCCAACAGGATCACCCAGATCAGCAGCACCCAGGCGACCCGCATCCACACATCCCCGACACCGGTATCCAGCTTTTCTGACAGCTCGCCGATGCTGATGATATAGGAAAAAATCGGGGACGCATGATAATGGGTAACCGACTTGTCACTCCAGAAGGTATCATAAAAATACCGGTGATACATCCAGTTTACTATCTGAACAGCTACCCCGTAAAAAGACAGGACAGCAAAGCCCAGCAGGCTGGACAGCAGATTTCCGGTCAGCATAACCGCCAGCACTGCCACTGTATAAATCAGCAGATAATATGCCAGATTCATTCCCATATAACTGAACGCCTGGCTGATCATCAGCCCTTTATTCTGACTGTACCCCACAGTTACCAGGAAAAACAAAAGCAGGCTGATCAGATAAGGAACCAGATACATCAGGATGCCATCCAGATAAAACACCGCAAACAATGTTTCCCGCTTAACCGGAATACTGTGATAAAAATCCACCTTTTTCCTGGACTGCAGGTATGCAAAACCGCTGACGCCGCAGATCAGCGCTCCTGTAATGGTAACGATTACAATAAACCCGCCGCTGACTGAAACATAAGACATCACAGACTGGCTGATCGCCTCCGCAGAACTTCCGCTGGCACTGATAATCAGCGCTCCTGCTACCGGAAGCGTAAAGAAAAACACCACCATAGCCAGAACAAAGCACCACAGTCTCTGCTTACAGTCCTCTCTGATTAATTTAAAAAATAAGTTTTTTGACATCATACCCAGCTACCTCCGTTTCACTGATAAAGATTTCCTCCAGGCTCAGAGGCAATACCTCTGCAAACAGAGGATCTGCAGACTGAACCTGCTCCAGAATACTCTCCCGCGTACCTCTGGCAGTTATCGTATACAGAGAGCCCCTCTTCTCCTTCTGAAGGATTTCCATCTCCGAAAATGCCTTCTCCTCGTCTCCTTCATTCCGGAATACACACTGTATCTTGTGAATATGAAATTTCATCTCTTCCAGGTCCTTCGCCAGCAGGATGCCTCCCCGGTGGAGCAGCCCTACATACTCACAGATATCCTCAAGCTCCCGCAGATTGTGGGAGGCAATCACCGGTGTCATTCCCCGCTGTGTCATCTCCTGGGCGAACAGGCTTTTTACAGCCTGACGCATCACTGGATCCAGCCCGTCAAATGTCTCGTCACAAAACAGATATTTGGTATTGGCACAGATTCCCAGCAAAATAGACAGCTGTTTTTTCATTCCTTTAGAGAAAGTTTTAATCTTCCGCTTCTCATCCAAGCCGAACTGCTTCATCAGCTTCGCAAATCTCTCCATATCGAACTGCGGATAAACGGAGCGATAATACTGAGCCATATCCCTCGGCGTCGCGCTGGGGAAAAAATAGCACTCATCCGATATATAAAAGATCAATTCCTTAGCCTTCAGATTCTCGAATACCGGGTTCCCGTCTATTTCGACCGCGCCTCCGTCTGCCTTCAGTACACCGCTGATAATCCGCATCAGCGTACTTTTCCCGGCGCCGTTGGTTCCCACCAGCCCGAATACGCTGCCCTCCTGGATAGTGACAGATACCTGATTCAGCGCCTGTATATCATCAAACTTTTTTGATATCTGTTTTACCTCAATCATTCCGCTGCTCCTTTCTCATAACAACTGTCAATCATTTCTGTCAGCGTTTTTTTCTCAATCTGCAGATCCCTGGCATCTTCCACATCCTTTCGGAAACACTGAAGTACCTCCTTCTGCTTATATTCCAGAAAATCCTCTCTGACAGACACGAAACTCCCCCGCCCTTTGATTGTATAAGTAAATCCCCTGCGCTCCAGTTCCGCATAAGCCCGCTGGATCGTATTGGGGTTAATAGACAGTTCCATCGCCATGGATCTGACCGAAGGCATCTGCTCTCCCGGCTTCATAACGCCCTTCACAATTAGTTCCTGAAACCGCTCTACAACCTGTTCATAGATCGGACGCCGGTCTTTGTAGTCAATCACAATCATAACTTGCTCCTTTCCCGGCACTGCCTGCTGCCTGGTAATAGTGCCGGCCTGCCGTTTTCCCGTTTTCTCTTTCCCTGCCTGTCCTCCAGAGTTTTCTGAAACACAAGGCCTGTTCCCATAAGTTCTGACGGGGAAATATTTTCTGTTTCTATCGTATTCAGTGTATTAATTGTCTTAGTACACTAAATATATACGAAAACCCAAGAGATGTCAATAGCCTTTTCTGCTTTTCTTTTATTGCAACTTCTCCCAAAATCCATTATAATGAAGGCGGTGTCTGCATACACGCCGAAAACGGCCTGTGCCGGCGCCAAATTCATGACAGAAGGAGGAATCTTTCACCGTGAAATTATTAAGTATCGCCGTCCCCTGCTATAATTCAGCTGCTTATATGAGAAAATGCATCGACTCACTGCTGGAAGGCGGTGATGATGTGGAAATCCTGATAGTGGATGATGGCTCACAGAAAGATGAGACACCTCAGATTGCGGACGAATACGCCGAAAAATATCCTGGAATCGTCCGGGCCATCCACCAGCCGAACGCAGGACACGGAGGCGCTGTCAATACCGGACTGAAGCATGCCTCCGGACTATATTTTAAAGTGGTAGACAGCGATGACTGGGTCAATAAAAAAGCCTATGGGCAGATCCTGGAAGCCCTGCGGGAATTCCAGAACCGGGAACAGCCGGTTGATATGCTGCTGTCAAATTTCGTTTATGAAAAACAGGGAGCACGCCACAAAATGGTGATGCACTACCGCAAGGTGATGCCAAAAAACCGTATTTTCACCTGGAGTGAAATGGGCCGTTTTAAGGTGGGCAAATATATTCTGATGCACTCTGTCATCTACCGTACCAGGCTGCTGCGGGACTGCGGTCTGCAGCTTCCTGAGCATACTTTTTATGTAGACAACATCTTTGTTTTTCAGCCTTTGCCTCATGTGCGCACTCTGTACTACCTGGATGTCAATTTTTACCGCTACTTTATCGGCCGGGAAGATCAGTCTGTCAACGAAAAAGTCATGATTTCCCGCATTGATCAGCAGATCCTGGTAAATCATATCATGTTTGACCAATACTGCGGCGCGCAGATCGAATATCCCCGGCTGCAGCGGTATATGATGAATTATCTGAGCATCATCACCACCATCAGTTCCATACTCTGCATCCGTTCCAAAAATACAGAGAACTATCGGAAAAAAGCGGAGCTGTGGCGCTATATGAAAGAAACGGATTCTGCTGTTTATAAGAAACTCCGCTGGAATATCATGGGCATCGTTATGAATCTGCCTGGTAAAGCCGGACGGGGGTTCGCTTCTTTCTGCTACAAGATTGCTCAGAAAGTATATGGCTTTAACTAAAAAACGAAACGAGAGGATAAAAACTATGTCAATGAACAAACTGATCGAAAAAATTGCCGCAATGCAGAACCCGTCAGTAGCCGGCCTGGATCCCAAGCTGGACTATGTGCCGGAATACATCCGTCAGGAGGCTTTCGCCGCCGCTGATGACCCCCTGGAGGCAGCCGCTCAGGCGCTTCTTACTTTTAACAAGGGACTGATCGACCAGCTGTACGACATTGTACCGGCCATCAAACCCCAGGCAGCTTACTATGAAATGTACGGATGGCAGGGGATGCGGGCCCTTCATGAGACCATCGCCTATGCCCATCAGAAAGGTATGTACGTCATCATCGACGGCAAGCGAAACGACATCGGTTCCACTATGGAGGCTTACGCTGCCGCCCATCTGGGCAAAACGCAGATCAACGGCCAGATGGTTCCTGCCTTTAATGGAGACAGCCTTACTGTCAACGGCTACCTGGGCAGCGACGGCATTGCGCCTCTTCTGAAAATCTGCAACGAGGAGGATAAAGGCATCTTCGTCCTGGTGAAAACCTCCAATCCCTCCTCCGGCGAACTGCAGGATCAGAAAATCGATGGCAGAACGGTTTATGAAATCATGGCAGAAATGTGTGAAAAATGGGGAGAAATGGCCCCCGGCTCCTATGGTTATACCGCCGTAGGTGCTGTGGTAGGCGCCACCTACCCGGAACAGCTGAAAGAGCTGCGGGCAAAAGCGCCTCACACCTTCTTCCTGGTACCCGGCTATGGCGCCCAGGGAGGCGGCGCGGCAGATGTGGCCCGGGCATTCGACCGGAACGGTCTGGGCGCCATTATCAATTCCTCCCGGGGTATCATGTGCGCCTACCAGAAAACCGGCTGCGACGAGCACGAGTACGCACAGGCAGCCAGGAGAGAGGCGCTGCGGATGAAAGATGATATTATGGCGGAAATTAAAGAAATCAGGCTGCCGTAATATATATGTTTTCGTTCAGGGGGGCTTATCACAGTCCAGACGGCTCCGACAGCCGCGGCAGAGTGCCGTGTCCGGACAGCCCTCTCCCTTAACGCCTTTGTTCCCGGCCTGAATAAATTCTAAGCAGCCAGACAGACCCTTTTCCAGGACCGAT
>CAJFOT010000067.1 GCA_904397815.1 Candidatus Paralachnospira sangeri | reverse complement strand
GCCCGTTTGCGGCACCCTCCGTCTGCGGCTGGCGGGGCCGTCCGGGTTGTACAAGCCCCCCTGAACGAAAACATATAATTTATTCTGCGGTGAAAGGTACCACATCCCGGATTGCTTCTTCCGGTGTGATCTCTTTATCTGCCTGGTCGATATCGATGAGCTGGTAGCAGTCATGGCCCATCTGCAGTTCTTTCATATAGGTGAGCTGGCGCAGACCATGGCGGGATTCCATCCGTTCTACCAGTGCATGACGGTCGTCTTCTTTCATCGCGTATACCAGATCCACACAGGCCTGATCTACTGCCAGGATATCGGTGGAGGCCAGGATGCCTAC
This sequence comes from Candidatus Paralachnospira sangeri, assembly GCA_904397815.1. Lineage (GTDB taxonomy): Bacteria > Bacillota > Clostridia > Lachnospirales > Lachnospiraceae > Paralachnospira_A > Paralachnospira_A sangeri. The sequence continues at coordinate 6,452 of CAJFOT010000067.1, read as the reverse complement.
ATTGGGGGTTACCACAGGCTCCGCCGCGGTTCCTTCGCAGTCGCAGGAGACAGACATATTGCGCATCACATTGATATAAATGATGTGCTCCCCGAAATGATCGGCGACTGCCTTTGCGGATTCGGTCATCCGCTCCATGAATTCTTCGTTGGAGATATCCCACATGTCATCGGAGCCGGGTGTAGTGTGGATCATGGCCTTTCCGATCCGTCCGTCCGCGCAGCCGATGCCGATATTTTTATTGGAACCGCCGAAGCCGCCCTTTGAGTGCCCCTTGAAATGGGTCAGGACGAACATGGAGTCATAGTTTATGAGATCCTTTCCCATGGACATTTCCGTAAACCATTTTCCGCCTTTGACAGGCAAAGAAACAGTTCCTTCAGCGTCCATGATATCCACCGGACAGAAGGTCCAGCCGTTCACCTTCAGGGTTTCAAGATGCTGGGCGGTCTCATAGCGGCCGCCTTCATAATAAGTATTGGTTTCTACAATGGAGGCGCCGGACAGCTCCTGTTTCACCAGGGTTTCCACCCAGGGACGGGGAATGATGTTGGGGCCGTGAGGCTCGCCGGTATGGAGTTTGATAGCCACTTTTCCTGTCAGACGGCCGCCGACACGGCTGAAAATGCGGCGCAGTCCTTCTGCGGAAAGCTCTTTTGTAAAATATACCGCGGATTTTTCACCGCTGCGCTCTGTATAAGGAATATAGTGATCCCCGCCAGTTCCGGGGACAGGTTTCTGTTTAGACATTTCTCTTTCCTCCTTGCTGATTTCTATTTGTTGGAATTGTCACGCTGTTGCCTGCCGGAAAACGGAAATATCCGTATTCTATAGTTATTATAGCACAAAGAATCTGGCGCAGAATCAAGGATTTATCAGAACAGTATAAACTATATCTTGATACCTGCCGGCTATCGGGGAACAATCAGCTGCGGGGAATGGGCAGGCTCATTTTCTCCTGAGGCGATTGTCATCCAAAGGATAAAAGCAAAATAGACTGTCAGGCTTGTCAGCAGAACAATGAAAAACTGTCTGGTGCGTCTTGACCGTTTTGCAATGAAAACTGCGGAAATTTTCTTGACACAGAACCAATGATTGATTAGAATAGCGTCAAGAATATCTTGATACTCGGAGAAGGAGGGCAGACAGGAAATGTATAACCATCTGCTGGATACTTTTCTTTGTGTGGCTGATACGGGCAGTTTTGCGAAAGCTTCGGAAGAACTGTATATATCATCTACAGCTGTGATGAATCAGATCAATGCGCTGGAACGCCAGCTGCAGGTAAAACTGTTGAAACGGACACCCCGGGGTGTGACGCTGACGGAAGCAGGCAAATCTGTCTGCCGGGATGCCAGGCTGATTATCCGTCTGTCTGATGAGGCGGTGAAGCGGGCCCGGGCACTGGCATCCAGAGAAACTTATACAGTTCGGGTGGGGACATCCATGCTTAATCCCTGTAAACCGCTGCTGGCTTTGTGGAACCGTATCAGCGGCAATTATCCTCAGTATAAGATTCAGATCATTCCTTATGAGGATCATTATAACAGCAATGATTTGATTATCCGGTCTCTGGGAAGTCGTTTTGATTTTATGGTGGCACCCTGTGATTCTGCCAGATGGCTGAATCAGAGCAGCTTTCTGCAGATGGGAAACCTTCCTCTGTGCTGCGGCGTCCCCTATTCACACCGTCTGTCAGGAAAGACACGGCTGGAGATCAGAGATCTGTTTGGAGAACGGCTGATGATGGTGCGGGAGGGGGATTCTGCGGCTGTAGATCAGCTTCGGGCGAATCTGCGGCAGCATTTTCCTGAGATTCAGCTGGTGGATACAGATTTCTATTATGATATGGATGTTTTCAATCGGTGCGAACAGGAGGGAAATATTCTGATTACCCTGGAAATGTGGGCTGAAGTACATCCGCTGCTGGCTACTATTCCGGTTAATTGGGATTATAAGCTGCCTTATGGGCTGCTGTATGAGGAGGACCCTCCAGGCGGTATCCGGCAGTTCGTGGAAATCATCAGGGAAGCCGTCAGAGAACTGGCTGGTTCGAACAGCGGCTGAGCCGTATGATTTTAACAGATGATTTCTGTGTTTTGCGTCAAAAATCGGCACAGAAAATGTCAGGATAAAAGGTAATTTTAAGATTTATGATATTTTTGAGTAAAGGGGATTGTGTATGGAAACGCAGAAAGAAAAAAGAGAGGGCCTGCGGGCTTTTCTGAAACGGAAGGATATTGTATTTTCTGCCAGAAGATACGGGATAGATGCCATGAGTGCCATGGCACAGGGGCTGTTCGCCTCTCTTTTGATCGGTTCGATTATGGGGACGCTGGGAACACAGCTGGGCATCGGCATCCTGGAAACAGCTGGAGCTTACGCCCAGGAGGCCACAGGATTCGCCATGGCGGTGGCCATCGGCTATGCGCTGAAGTGTCCGCCATTGGTTTTATTCTCGCTGGCTGCTGTCGGCGGAGCGGCCAATACCCTGGGCGGAGCAGGCGGGCCGCTGGCCGTTCTGATCGTGTCAGTAGTGGCCGGGGAATGCGGAAAGGCTGTATCGAAAGAGACAAAGGTGGATATTATTGTGACTCCTTTTGTGACCATTTTTGTCGGTGTTGTGGTGGCTGTGCTGACAGCTCCCGCTGTAGGAGCAGCCGCCAGCTGGGTGGGCAGCCTGATTATGTGGGCCACAGAACTTCAGCCTTTCTTTATGGGAATGATCATTTCTGTGATTGTAGGGATTGCCCTGACCCTGCCGATCAGCAGTGCGGCTATCTGCGCAGCTCTGGGCCTGACAGGTCTGGCAGGAGGCGCCGCTCTGGCGGGCTGCTGCGCCCAGATGGTGGGATTTGCGGTGATGAGCTTTAAGGAAAATGGCTGGGGCGGTTTTTTCGCCCAGGGGATTGGGACATCCATGCTGCAGATGGGGAATATTGTGAAAAATCCCAGGATCTGGATCCCGCCGATCCTGACATCTGCCATCACCGGCCCCATCTCCACCTGTCTGTTTCAGATGGAGATGAATGGGGCGGCGGTGTCAGCCGGTATGGGCACCTGCGGCCTGGTGGGGCAGATCGGCGTCTATACCGGGTGGGCGGCCGATGTGGCTTCCGGGGTGAAGGATGCCGTCACAGTCATGGACTGGGCCGGCATGATTCTGATCTGTTTCCTGCTGCCGGGCGTACTCACCTGGATCTTCGGCGAGTTTTTCCGCAGAATCGGCTGGATCAGGGAAAATGACCTGAAGCTGGATTAATCTTCCCGGCTCTGGCTGTCATCGCCGCTGTTTTTCACTTTTTTATAGAGCAGCCAGGAATAGATGTAGAGCCAGACAGAGCCGGCCATCACCAGAATGAAAGAGGGAACCATCAGGAACCGGAGGAAAGCTGCCGCAATCATCACGATGCCGATGACGCAGAAGACAATTCCGCCTGCCTGATGAGTCTTCCTCCATACCCATTCGTTTTCAATCGTCCAGGGGGTTTTGATGCCGAAGGTATAATTGGAGCGTATCTGGGGCAGGTAATTGCCCATCAGAAGCATCAGAATGCCGATGGCGATTATGGTGACCTGGGAGATATCGATGTCAAATCCTTTCACTGCCAGTACGCTGCCCCAGCTCAGGATAATCAGAAAGAGCGTGATGGCTGTCACAAAAGCCTGGTAGGCCGGGCGGTGCTTTGCGTAGCTGGCGCTTCGGGGATCGATTCTGGGCACGATCAGGAGCACTACGTAAATGAATAAGGGAAGGGCCGCCAGAACCAGATCCATGTATTTGGGGCCATAGCCGTCCACAGTGCCGTCAAATCCCCAGTGGGTGGGAATGGTGTCCGGGAGGCCGGGATAGAGAAGCAGATGTCCGATGAAAGACAGTACCATGACGGTAATCAATATAATATGAAATTGTTTCTTCATAGAGAAATCCTCCTTGCCTTACATGTCGTTTTTCTCATGTTTGTCTGTCATATCCAGAAACCATTTCATCAGATCCTGGAATACGGTTGTATTCAGACTGTAGAGAATATTCTGCCCCTGCCGCTCATCCAGTATCAGCCGGCTGTTTTTTAAGATACTGAGATGGTGGCTGATGGAGGGCTTGGAAATCTGGAAGCAGTCCGCAATTTCTCCTGCGGTCATGTCACGGTCCGACAGCAGTTCCAGTATTTTTCTGCGGGTCGGATCAGATAACGCTTTGAAAACATCATTCATGCAATACCATCCTTTCGTTGAATTTTCCAAAGAAATTACCATGGTTTTCTCGAGAATTAGATATTTAGATAATCTTCTAATTATCTAACTGTAAAATACCACACAGAGACGCTTTTGTCAAGGGGGTTTTCTTTGTGATTGACAAAGGGTTTTCTTTTCGGGTATGATGAAAATGGAGAGGTTTATCTGAAGAGATGTAAAGGAGGGGATACAATGGAATCCAATGATCCTCATAAAGAGAGTCATTATCAAAAGCAGTTCAGAATGACTGTGCTGTTTCTGTCAGCCGGAATGCTTGCGCTGTTATTGTTTTGTGGATTTTTATTTGTGTCGGAGGGCAGGATCCGAACGACAGACCCGGGTTCAGCCGGTACTGGCGATGAAGTGATGTGGGAGATCGAATCACTGTATTATGACGAAGAAAGCCATTACTATACCATTAAAGGATGGGCGCTGATTCCGGATGAGGAGATTGAGACCTATGAATGCCATCTGCTCCTCCAGAATACGGAAACAGGTGCTTTTGTGCAGCTGCCGGGCATGATGACCAGCCGGGAAGATCTGCAGGAGCGTTTTCCGGAGCTGGAAGGTTCCTATGAGGCGATGAAAAGCTGCGGTTTCCAGTCCGTGTTCCAGCGGGATATGCTGGAGGGAGAACTGGACCAATATGTGATATGTATCTGGTACCAGAATAACGGACAGGATATCCTGATTAATACCAAACGGACTTTGAGTCAGTTTTAGATGGGAGACACCATGGACATAAAGGAAAGGCTGAGACCTTATCTACCATATATTATATTGTTTCTTCTGGCGCTGGCCGCCCACGGCAGCGTCAGCTACAGCCGGGACGACGTCCTTTTCCGGGCTGCGCTGGACGGGTCGGACGGCTGGACCTTCCTGGCAGAACGGTACCAGACCTGGTCGTCCCGCTCTGTTATTGAAGGCGTGATGATTTATATATTGGATATCGACAGTTTCCCGCTGTGGAAGATACTGAACTGTCTGATGTTCCTGCCTTTGCTGTACGGTCTGGTCAGGCTGATTCGGGAGAACGGGCTGTCGGAACGGGCCGGGACTTCCGGTAATTCTCTTCTCTGGTTTTTGCTGGGACTGGTGCTGCTGTATCCTTACGGCTATGATATGAGCACTTCCGGCTGGGCGGCGACAACGATGAACTACTTCTGGCCGCTGGTCTTTGCGCTGATCGCCCTGATTCCGATCCGGAAGATCCTGTGCGGGGAAAAAATCCGGTGGTTTGCCTGGCCCTTTTATTTGGCTGCTTTTCTTTATGCGGCCAATGCCGAGCAGACTTGTGTGATCCTGCTGGCGGTGTACGCTGTGTTTTTTATCTGGCAGCTGACAGAAAAAAAGTTTCAGCCCCTGTTTCTCGCCGGGCTGATATTGGGGCTGTGTAGTCTGGCCTGGATTCTGCTGTGTCCGGGAAATCAGCTGCGGACGGCGTCAGAAATGTCCCGGTTTGTGGATTATCCGATGCTGGGGCTGGCGGATAAGCTGGATCTGGGATTTTCCTCTGCTGTAACCCAGCTGATCGGCAGTCCCAATATGCTTTTCCTGCTGTTTTCGCTGATGCTGGCAGCGGCGGTGTGGCGGAAATATCCGGTGGTTCTGTTCCGGCTGGCGGCATCCGTCCCGGCAGCTGCGGCGCTGGTGTTCGGTATGTTCGGCCGGGAGATGACCCAGCTCTATCCGGAACTGGCCAGTCTGATTCAGATCACAGACTATGGGGTGATTACGCCGGAAAACTATTATCAGTATAAAAGTTATCTGCCGCTGATCGTGATGGGGATGATTGTGGTCTGCATTCTGATTTCGATTTATCTGATTTATGAGGACCAGCCCCGTCTGGGCCTGCTGTCCGCATTCATCTTCCTGCTGGGCTTGGGCTCCAGAGCCATGATGGCCTTTTCGCCTACCGTATGGGCGTCAAATACCAGAACCAATATTTATCTGGATTTTTCCATGATTCTGGTCTGTGGACTGCTGTACCAGAAAAATGTGTGGAGCTGGAGACAGAGGCTGACACTGGAGTGGGGTGTGGGACTGATGGCAGTCTTTTCATATGGCATACAGTTTGCGGCTATGTACTGACAGATGATATGTTTTCGTTCACGGACAAGCGGGAGGAACGAACCGCCGGACGGGGAGGCAACGCTCTGGGACACAGCGCCATATGGGCGGGACATTCTGCCGCTTGATTCCCGGCCCGAACAGGT
>CAJFOT010000066.1 GCA_904397815.1 Candidatus Paralachnospira sangeri | reverse complement strand
TTCTTTATTTTCCATTATCTTTTTATTGTGGTATCCTACCCTAAAATCAGGAAATTGAGTATGCTTTTTCTTTAATACAACTGATAGAATCCCTAAAATAAATGCAAAAACAATATAGAGCAGGAACAAAAAGAGATTTTCCATGAATACACTACCTCCCATATAACTTCCGATTTGTCAATTAGAATTATAGCACTTTTTCCAGCCGAAAACAATCAACGCTTTATGTCCGGATACGGATACGAATACGAATAGATTCCAAAACAGTTGGCAGTCTGCGTTGTTCGTAATGTCATGTAATCAAGATAAAGGAAGTATCGGAGATTATCCGTGAGCGGACAGAGATTATTTCGGGATCAGCGAAATTTTTTGTCAGGGGAAATGGGGATATTGTTCTAATACAACCGCACTGGCTATACTGGTTGGTGCGGTTTTGTGTAGTAAAAGGGTTTTCGTCTGCTGAAAATGAAAGGATTTAATTTTATGAAGAAAACAGTACGTGAAAAAATTTATGCGCCATACAGCCTCCATGATATGAATATCATTGAAGCTGAGATCAGGGGAAATGGTATGATTCTGCGCACCCAATCCGGTATCGTGCAGGCGGAGCCTCCCTATGGCCAGCCGGATGGGTACGTGGAATTTCATCAGATCCGCTGGGATTTCAGCTATGCGTATCTTTTAGAATTTACCGGAAATGAAGGGGATTTTTCGGGGAAAAAGATGTTTCTGAAAGATTTCCTCTCCGGTCATCCGACATGGAGCTTTACGGTCATGGATGAGACATATGGTTACAATTGCACCAGATACAGCGGTTATATCACAGAAGGCGGTAAATTCTGCGAGTGTATTTTTGAGATTTACCATGAAGGGGATATGGTATTTGTGGCAGAGGAATAAAAATTTTTGTTGGCGCCGGTGCTGCCTTTGGCCTGGCTGGGGATATTTGCTTTGCCCTGTCGGTTGTGACGATGAAGGACAGCTGGCGGGCCGGCATAGCGGAACAGGATCAGACAGAAATGGTTACCGTATGTTTTTTAATTGGGTGCTGCTGATATTTTCAGCGTTTGCCGCGGTTATGCTGCATCTGCAGATTTTGCAGGAAGAGCAGTTTTTGTTTAGAAGATTGGGGGCGGAGTACAGCAGCTATCAGAACAGCGTGCGCCGTTATCTGGGGCGAAAATAGTTTTTGTCCTCTGTTCCGCGATGGACATCTCCTGCGATGGTTTCATCTGACCGTGTGATTTCTTCTTCTCAGGCTTCTTCTCAGACGGAAAGGTTTCGATTGACGGAAAAGCGGAAAGATGATAGGCTTAAAGCGGCAATATCGTTTCGCCTAATATTTAACAGATAGAAGAATATGCAGGTGAATATATGAAAAATGAACGACGGGTAACTTTAAAGGAGATTGCGGAACGGACAGGTGTGTCTGTTGGAACAGTACACTGTGCTATTTACGGAAAAAAAGGAGTCAGTGAAAAGACCAGGAAGATTATTTTAGAAGAGGTGAAAAAGAGCAATTTTCATTTGAATGAAAATGCTTCCCTGTTAAAGCGGGGCGTGCAGAATGTGATGGTGGTGCTGCCGAAGATGGAAGGGGAGGATGGATTTTATTTCCGCGGAATCTGGGAGGGAATTAAAAAGACGGCGGAAGGGCTGTCCCGTTCACATTTTCAGTTCCGGTATATGGAAGTGGACTACCGACTGGATGAAATTTCTCAGGCGCTGGCAAAAGTATATGATGAAGAGGCAGACAATATCCAGGGGCTGATTACGGTCTCAGATAACCAGGAGGCAAATGTCTGGGCTGCCAGGTTCGGACGGATGGGGATTCCTACGGTGCTGATTTCTTCCTACAAAGAGAAGGCGAAAAATGTATACAGCGTAAAAGTAAATCATGACAAGGCCGGAAAGCTGGCAGGAGAGTTTCTCTATCACACGTTAAGAGGAAAACCGGGAAAGGTTTTGGTGCTGACAGGAAATACTGATATTTACAGCAACCGAAAATATGTCACTGCGTTTTTAAATTATATGCGTGAACACTGCGACTGGCTGGATATGGTCTGCGTACCGGGCTTTGGCGCGGAAAATATTGATGTTTCAGTGCGGCAGGCACTGGAAGGGGAAAACTTTATCGGCGCGTTTATCTGTAATGCCCGTAATACCATGCAGTTCTGCAAAATCGCGGAGGATTATGACCAGTGCCGCGATATGATTGTGGTGGGAACCGATGTATTTCATGAACTCTCCCCATACTTTGAAAACGGCGTTTTGACGGCATCGATTTATCAGTGCAACCGGGAACAGGGCAGCAGAGCGGTGGGAATGCTTCAGGAGCTTCTGTCAGGGACAGAAAAGCCGGAGGCGGTGGAAGAGATGCCCATCGGTCTGGTGATGAAATATAATTATGAATTTTATGTATCCTGATACATTCAAGGGAAAAGTAAGGCGTGCGGCATATAAAAAATGAAATGAAAATGGCCGAAGTGCGGTATTAGACAGAACAGATATTGAAATTGTACGCAAGCTCATACAAAGTATGAGAAAAAATAGCAATATAACAGGTGGGAAATATGATAAAAATGGACATATTTCCCACTTTTTTCATTAATTTACAAAAACGTTTCGGCAAAACGCTTGACAATATGAGGTATATTTGCTATGATTAGTAAAACGTTTTGGTGAAACGATATTGCAAAGAGAAATGCCATAGATCATGATCTGGAAAGGAAAGGATATGACATCAAGAGAGCGCTTATTATGCGTATTAAATGGGGGGATTCCTGATCAGGTTCCGGTCAGCCCTTTTATTCAGGAAGAATATCTTTCGTATTATTATGACAAGAAGAATACAAGCCGTCTGTACGATGCGGTGGCTCTGCGCAGGGAGCTGGATTTTGATCTGGTAACCAGACAGTATGTGAATGAGATCCCTTATTTCCTGCAGCGCAGTTTTCCCAACTGGGAAGTGGAGCGTAAACTGGAGGTGGTGAACGGAAATTATATCCGCACATTGACAGTAACCACACCGGAAAAGACGTTCCGGCAGGTGGAGGGGGCGCCTTATAATCCGAAAATGCTCAATGGGATTCATTTTTCCACAATGGAATATCTGATAAAAGGTCCGGATGATTTTGAGGTGTTCCGGAAGTATTTTCCCGGGCGCCAGAAGCAGGATGCAGATCACATTCTGGAAAGTGGAAAAGAGGCCAGAAAAGTGATCGGAGATCTGGGAATTTCCTGTCCGTGGGCGATGGGCGGTGTCTACAACCTGGCATCCACCTATATGGATGTACAGGAAATGATGGTGGAGGCCATCACCGACGAAGATTATTATGACGATTACATGAGCTTTTTTACAGATCTGGTCGTGAGCGACCACGAGATTTTTGTGGAAAGTGAGTTTGATTGTGTGGGGATTCAGGGCAATATCGCCAATGGCGGCATGATGGGAGCGGATTATTTTGAAACGCATGTCCTTCCCTATGAAAAGAAAGCGATTGACGTGCTGAATGCGGCCGGAAAGCCCAGCATTTATCATAATTGCGGCAAAGCGAGGAGTTTATATCCTGTTTATCCGAAACTGGGGATTACGGTGTGGGAGACGATTTCCGAGGCCCCTCAGGGTGACAGCAATCTGAAGGAAGCAAAGGAATATTTCAAAGACCGGCTGATTTTGTTTGGAAATTTTGACCAGGTTCATTTTTTAAAGGAAGCGACGCCGGAACAGATAGAGCAAAAGGCGTATGATCTGATGATGACCGGAAAGCAGGGAGGGCATTATATTTTCGCCTGCTCCGATTATCTGGAAATCGGTACGCCGCTGGAAAATGTAAAGGCGCTGCTGAGGGGCGCGCGGGCGGCTTCCAGGTATTGAGGCTTCAGTGTTTGGGAGGATTGAAAGATGGAAATGCTGTATTATCAGAAAAAATCTGATGTCAGAGAGATTCAGGCCGGCCACGGCCATGGTACATTTCCTTTGCTAAATGAAAGCCATGGCTGCACAGGCGGCTGCTGCGCGGGCATCAGTTATTATGCGTCCACGGAATATACGCCTGTGGCTGTTCACGATGACCAGGAGGGATTTATCGTCCTGTCGGGAAAAGGCTGGGCGAAAATCGGCGGGCAGGAGTTTCCGGTAGAGAAAGACACAGCGTTTATCGCTCCGGCCGGGACGGCCCATCAGATGAGAACTGTGGATCCAGACGAGCCGCTGACGCTGTTCTGGTTTCACGCGCGGCCCTGATTGTATAGGATGAGCATGCCAGGAAAGCTGGTTTGGTTCATAAAAATACCCTAAGATGAGGAGAGGAAAAGGTATGAAGAAATTGAAAAGAATGGCAGCAATGTTAATGGCAGCCTGCATGATGGCAGGCATGCTGGCGGGATGCGGCAGCGATACATCTGAGAGCGCCGGCACACAGGCACAGACAACTGCGGCAGCAGAAGGGGATTCTCAGGAAGCTGCGTCCGAAAGCGGGGAAACTTATAAAATCGGCATGTATCAGGTCATGTCAGGGGCCAATGCGATCTACGGGGAGGAAGCGCTGAACGCGCTGAATATGGCAGTCGAAAAGATGAACGCGGAAGGAGGATTAAACGGTGTTCCGGTGGAAGTCGTAGTGTATGATGATCAGGGTTCACCGGAAGAGGCTGTCAAGGCGGTAACAAAGCTGATTGATGTAGATCAGGTAGATGCCTGTATTTCTTCCTGCATCTCCAGCTGTATTCTTGCAACAGCGGGAGCGCTCAATGACGCGGAAATTATAACCTTTGGCACAGGCCTTTCGCCTACATATATGGAACAGGGCTGGGAGTATGTGTTCAGAGCATGTGTGAACTCGGATTATACGGCTCCGCAGACTGTGGATCTGGCGAAAAAGCTGGATATCCAGACGGTTGCGATTTTCAGGGGACAGGATGAATCCGCAATCGCTACGGCAGATACCTTTTCGGAGGAATGCGAAGCGCAGGGCATCCAGGTTGTGACAGAGGAAGCTTATAATGACGGTGACAGTGATTTCTCCGGCCAGATTACGAAGATTATGAATTCCGGAGCGGATGCGGTATTTATGTCTACAGTAGGCGCTACCTATGGCATGTTCATCAAGCAGCTGCGTCAGTACGGATTTGAAGGGATTATCCTGAATAAAGAAGCTCTGCCCACTGACGCGGTTGAGGTAGCTGCGGACGCGGCTGATTATGTGGCATTTGCGGCGCCTTATCTGACCTATGCGTCATTGGATGAATGTGATGACGAAAGTATCAGAAGCTTTCTGGAAGAATATCAGGAGGAGTTCGGCGCGTTGCCTGCGACCGACTGTGCGTTCCGTGTCTACGACAGCCTTCTGGTACTGTGGGAAGGGGCCAAACGGGCCGGTTCCAATGACGCGTCAGCGGTGAAAGACGCGATTAATCAGATCAGCGACCTGCAGGGCCTGTGCGGTACTCTGGATTTTACTGACGGTTCACGGGAAGGCATCCACAGTTTTAAACAGTTTATCCGTGTCAATGGGGCAAATATGCTGTTAGATGACTGGATGGCCAGCGATGCCTATCAGGAGTGGAAGCAAAACCGTAATACAGACTGACATATGGAGGAAAAACTATGTTCTGGCAATTATTGATATCCGGGCTGGTGATCGGCAGCGTATATGGACTGATTGCGCTGGGATACAGCCTGATCTATAAGGCTTCGGGACTGATGACCTTCGCCCAGGGTGACTTGCTCACCCTGGGAGCTTTCCTGGGTGTGACGCTGTACAGCGGCCTGAATCTGCCTTTTGCGGTATCGCTGGTGCTGGCAGTGCTGCTGGCATTTTTTCTCGGGATGGGCGTGGAAAAATTTATCATCCGGAGGCTTCTGGACAAGAAGGTCATGGCCATCTACATTGTGCTGGCTACGATTGCGGTTTCCTATATCATTCAGAATGGCACAATGCTGGGCTTCGGCACAAAAACCTTATACTTTCCGGCGATTTTTCCATTTAAGACCATTAAAATCGGTTCAATTTCCGTTCAGACAGAGTCGGTGGTCTGTATTATTGTAGCCGTACTTTGTATGCTGGTTCTTCACTTTTTTATGTCAAAAACGAAGCTGGGGACTGCCATGCGGGCAGCATCGATGGATCGCCTGGCAGCGGAGGCCAGGGGCATCGACGTATCTCTGACGACGGGGATCACATGGGGGCTGGCGGCAGGACTGGCGGCTCTGGGCGGAATGCTGATCGGGCCTGTGTTCGGCGTCTATACCACACTGGGGTCTACTATTGGCAAAAAGGGATCGGCTGCCGCGGTAACCGGAGGGTATGGAAATATGTATGGCGCTATGGTAGGCGGCCTTCTGCTGGGAATCGTGGAAACGATGGTGGCGGGGCTGTGGACCAGCGAGCTGAAGGATATGATATCTTATATCATTCTGCTGGTGTTCCTGTTCTTAAAGCCTACCGGACTGTTTAATGAACGGGCGATTCAGGACTAGAGGAGGGCATTATGAACGGAAAAAAGAGTTTCAGCCGTAAAACGGCAGGCTATTTATTGCTGATCGGACTGGTGGCATGTCTTCCTGCTTTCCTGTCCGGCTTTCCGTATGGAATTCTGATCTGCTGCTTTATCATGATTTATATTATTGCGGTGTCAGGGCTGGATGTGGTGTTTGGATACTGCGGCCAGATTTCGATGGGGCATGCGGCCTTTTTCGCCATCGGTGCTTACGGTTCTGCGCTGCTCCACGGTTATTTTGATATTCCGATCCCGATTACAATGCTGATCGGCTCGCTGATGGCAGGTCTGATCGGGGCGCTGATTGCCTGGCCGGCGTCAAAGCTGGTATTTCACTTCCTGTCTCTGGCGACGATGGCCTTTGGTGAGATTGTATATCAGTTTATCTCTCATTCACCGGGGAATATTACCAATAATTATGTTGGATACTATACAGAATCGGTGAGTATCTTCGGCTTTGCCCTGGATACCAATCTGAAATTTTTCTATTTTGCTTTAATCTGCACCGTCATTTTTCTGGCGGCAAAAAACAGGATTATAGACTCAAAAGTGGGACGGGCTTTTATTGCCGTCCGGGAGAGCAGCCATGCGGCAGGAGGCATGGGAATCAATGTGAGAAAATATAAAGTGACGGCCTTTGCCATCAGCGCTTTCTATACAGCTTTTGCAGGCAGTATGTACGCCCATCTGGTAAAATATATCAGTCCGGATACTTTTATGCAGAAGCAGAGCGTGATGTTTCTGACCATGCTGTTATTCGGCGGTACCGCTTCCACATTCGGCCCGATCTGCGGTGCGGCTATTGTGATGCTGCTGAATGAGCTGCTGCGGTCGGCGGAGCGTTATCAGATGCTGATTTACGGCATCATGCTGCTGGTGGTTATCGTTCTGATTCCCGGCGGCATTTACGGTACGATTGAACAGAAAGTAAAATCATATATGAAAAAGAAAAAGGAGGTGAGGGCCGGTGCTGAAAGTAAATGATGTGACCCTGAAATTCGGCGGACTGACGGCAGTGAATCATGTCAGTATGGAAGTGCAGGATGGAAGCATCACCGGGCTGATCGGTCCCAACGGAGCCGGCAAAACCACCTTTTTCAACCTGGTCAGCGGCGTATATAAGCCGGATTCCGGTACGGTGGAATTTGACGGACAGGTGATCTCCGGAAAACCCACTTATAAGATTAATGAAGCAGGGCTGTCCCGTACCTATCAGGTGATTAATCTTTTTAAAAAGATGACGGTGCTGGAAAATGTTCTGGTGGGCATGCATTCAAAACTGAAAGGGAATCTGATCCCCGCTTTGCTGCGGCTGCGTTCCCAGAGAGAAGAAGAGGCCCGGGCCAGAGAAAAAGCGATGGAACTGCTGCGTTTTGTGGGACTGGAAGATAAGGCCGGGGAAGAAGCGGGAAGTCTGTCCTATGGAAATCAGCGTCTTTTGGAGATTGTGCGGGGACTGGCCAGTGATCCGAAGCTGCTTTTGCTGGACGAGCCGGCGGCAGGCATGAATTCAAAAGAAAACGACGATCTGTTTGTGCTCCTGAAAAAAATCGCGGCAAGGGGCGTGTCGATTCTGATTATTGAGCATGATATGAAACTGGTGATGAATGTCTGTGACTATATATACGTCCTTTATTACGGAGAAAAGCTGGCGGAAGGACTGCCTGCCGAGGTGCAGAAAAATCCAAAGGTAATTTCCGCTTATCTGGGAGGAGGGGAGCGAAAATAATATGGGAGTATTGCTTGAACTTCATAATTTCCAGTACAGCTATGGCAATATTAAAGTGGTAAAAGGAATTGATCTGTATGTCAATGAGGGAGAGATGGTCACATTAATCGGCGCCAATGGAGCGGGAAAGACGACGACGATGCAGACCATTTCGGGTCTGACTGAGGCCAGAGGCGTAGAAGGTGAAATTATCTTTGACGGGAAACGGATCGATAAGATGAAGGGCAACCGGATCGCCAGGATGGGGCTGTCCCAGGTGCTGGAAGGCAGGCATGTGTTTTCAAAACTGACAGTAGAAGAAAACCTGATGAATGGGGCCTATACCAGAAAGGACAAAAAAGGCATTCAGGAAGACCTGAAAAAGATTTATCAGCGTTTTCCCCGGCTGCTGGAGCGGAAACATCAACTGGGAGGCACACTGTCGGGAGGGGAGCAGCAGATGCTGGCCATCGGGCAGGCGCTGATCGCCAATCCGAAAATGATTCTGCTGGACGAGCCTTCCCTGGGGCTGGCGCCGATTATTGTGGATGAAATTTTTGAGGCGATCAAAGAAATTAACCGGGAGGGTACGACGGTTCTGTTTGTGGAACAGAATTCTCATATCGCGCTGACCACAGCACACCGGGGCTATGTCATGCAGACCGGACAGATTGTTCTGGAAGACAGCTGTGAGGCTCTGATGAATAACGAGGAAGTGCGCAGGGCTTACCTGGGGGAAGATCAGGAGGGCTGAGAATGAATATTTATGAAAAACGGATAAAAGTTTCTGAGATGGTGAAGGATGTGCCGATTCCGAAGATGTTCAGGGTGAGGCAGAAATTTGAAGGTCCGCGTATTCCGGCTGATTCTGTTGAAAAGATATTGCGGGAAAAACTGGCGGCGGACAGCGGCTGTGAGATCAGGGAAGGAATGCGGATCGCGGTGGCAGTGGGCTCCAGAGGCATCTGCAATCTGCCGCTGATTGTCAGAACCACGGTGGATTACCTGAAATCAAAGGGGGCCTGCCCTTTTATCGTGCCCTCGATGGGAAGCCACGGCGGCGCCACTGCCCAGGGGCAGACAGAGGTGCTGGCTTCTCTGGATATCACAGAAGAAACGGCGGGATGCCCGATTGTCTCTTCTATGGAGACGGTATGCGTGGGACTGAATGATGAGGGAAAGGAAACCCTGCTGGATAAAAACGCGGCTCAGGCCGACGGGATTGTGTTGATCGCCAGAATCAAGCCTCATACAGCCTTTCGGGGAACCTATGAAAGCGGCATGATGAAAATGATGGCGATCGGACTGGCAAAACAGAAAGGGGCGGAGCGCACCCACAATGAAGGCGTGGGAAATCTGGCGAAGAATGTATACTTAAACGGGAAATCAGTGCTGCGCCACTGCAATGTTCTGTTCGCTGTAGGCATACTGGAAAATGCGTGGGATGAGACGGCAGAGCTTCATGTAGTGCCTGCGGACCAGATCGAGGAGAAAGAGCCGGGACTTCTGAAAAAAGCATTTTCTTATATGCCCGGAATTTTAACCGGGGACTGCGATGTTCTGGTGGTCGACCGGGTAGGGAAAAATATCAGCGGCGAAGGGATGGATCCCAATATATCCGGAAGATTTATTCTGCCTCAGTATGCCCAGGGAGGGATCAATGCTCAGAAAGTAGCGATCCTGGATCTGACAGAAGAAACCCACGGCAACTGCCATGGGATCTGCAATGGGGATGTGATTTCCCAGGCAGTATTCAATAAGGCGGATTTTGAAGCTTTTTATATAAACAGCATTACCAGTACTGTGCTTTCCCTGGCGAAAATTCCGATGGTAATGGCAAACCATAAAGAATGTATCCAGGTATGCCTGCGGTCCTGTGTGGGGACAGATCTGAACCGGCCCAGGATGGTGCGGATTTCCGATACCCTTCATCTGGAGGAGATGATGCTTTCAGAGGCATACTGGGATGAAGCGACGCGTCATCCTGGGTTGGAGATCGAAAGTGAGCCGCAGGAACTTGTTTTCGATATGAATGGTGATTTATTTTCTTAAATTTGATAATGGCATGTAGACGGAGAGAGCGGGAAACCGCTCTTTTCCGTATACGAAAAATTGGCTTTTTTGTCTGGTATACTTGAATGGAAATATGGATGAAAGACTGGGGTTGCGGCGGGATTTGCTGTGATGAAATGGCACAGAAAATCCCTGGGACGGGATGTCCGGCCTTCCTCTGGAAAGTGTGGAGCAGGCGTTAGATTTCCCTTACAGCAGCGGCTATCTGTATACCGGTGAAATTGCGGACAATGGGGTTTTGGTGGGCCTGGAGACAGTGCTGAATGAGGAGACGGTGCTGGGAGAGACAGAACTGCTGGCCGGCCAGAATGCTGTCAGCATGACAGTAGATGTTCCGGCGGGAGAGAAGATTGAATTCCGTATCTGGAAACCAGGAGACGGGATTACTGCTGTGGAGAAGTTTGAGTTTGAGCGTTTGACAGCAGATGAAATATAATGCGGAATTAGGATGTGAAAATTTGAAAGAGACAGAGCCGGGAGAGGATTGACAGGTATCTGGCGGTAAGATATCATTATAATGAAGAGAGTGAGAAAATGCAGAAGTTCCTTTTTGGTGAGATTGCAAAGATTGATGGATAAAGCAAGGAAAAAGGGGAAGGATTAGTTTGCGCGGGAAAATCATGACAGCGCAAAAATTAACTGATTGGGAGGAGAGATTTTGTTATGATTCAGTTTGTAGTGGATTCATCTGCAGATTACCAGATGGATGAGCTGCGGGAAAAAGGATTGAGGCTGGTGCCTCTGCCGATCATGCTGGCCGGGGAGACTTATGTGGATGGAGTAAATCTGGGGAGAGATCAGTTTTATCAGCTGATGGAAGAGACGGGGGCTTTTCCATCGACATCTCAGCCGTCGCCCCAGGAATTTCTGGATATTTTTCTGGAGGCGAAAGAGAAAGGTGACGATGTCATCTGCATTCTTTTGTCATCAGAACTGAGCGGCACCTGCCAGACCGCAGTGCTGGCAAAAACAATGGCGGAGTATGACAGAATCTATATCGTTGATTCTCTGACAGCCACATATAATATTAAGGTGCTGACAGACTACGGACTGAAACTGGCGGAAGAAGGCAAGGATGCCGCAAAGATCACCGAACAGCTGGAAGCGCTGAAATCTCATGTAAAGGTTGTGGCGGCGCTGGACACTCTGGAATATTTGAGCCGGGGCGGTCGTATCAATAAAACAGCTGCGGCGATTGGTGACATGGCGGGGCTGAAGCCGCTGATCACAGTGACAGAGGATGGCAAAGTAAAATTGTTCGGAAAGACACTGGGACGGAATAAGGCAATCGGACAGATTATCCAGTATATTCAGTCTATGGACATTGATGAGAACTTTCCGGTCTACAGTATCTACTCCTATGGGACGGAGAACAGCAGCCGGTTCGAGGAACGGCTGACCGCGGCAGGAATTACAATTACAGAGCGGCTGCAGATCGGAACGGTAATTGGTGCCCATGTGGGTCTGGAAGCTTTTGGCGTTATTTTTGTAACAAAAATGTGACAGGCAAAGGAAAAAGTTCATATAGATTTTATAAAATGGATAAGTTCTCCTTAAAAACTGTATGTTATAATACAAGTCATGGGAATGCTAAAGAAATAAAGGAGATATTATGAGAAAACTGTCTCAGCTGGAAAAACAGATGATTTTAAAATTGAACTGTCGTACCCACCCGGTTTTGGACAGACTGATGCTCTGTGTAACGAAAATGGGAAATGGAGGCCTGGTGTGGATTATAATCAGCCTGGTCCTGATATGGAACAGACGGGCGGCGGAAGGTGTGCTGACGCTGATTGCGCTGGCGATAACTGCCTTTCTGATTAATTTGATCATTAAACCGATGTTTACCAGAAAGAGACCTTATGAACTGATTCAGAGTATTCGGACAAAACTGAACCCGCCTTTCGGTTCGTCATTTCCTTCAGGA
The DNA here is from genome assembly GCA_904397815.1 of Candidatus Paralachnospira sangeri. GTDB lineage: Bacteria > Bacillota > Clostridia > Lachnospirales > Lachnospiraceae > Paralachnospira_A > Paralachnospira_A sangeri. The sequence goes on along the minus strand of CAJFOT010000066.1, from coordinate 16,363 downwards.
CATGCTGCATCCTCCTTTGCGGCTGCATCAATGCTGTGGCTGATGAACGCGCCGTTATGGTCATTTGCGGTGGTGCTGGCATGTCTGATTGCAGTGTCAAGAGTATATTTGTTTGTACATTTTCCGTCTGATGTATTGGTGGGCGCGGTTTTGGGCGTTGCCATTTCATACGCTACTTACGTGCTGGCCGGTCGTATAGGCGGACAGGTTATTGAAGAATGGCTGGAACAGCATCTGGCATGGCATCTGAATCAGATCAGCCTGACAGTCCGGTATCTGCTCCAGAGACAGGTCGTTTAGATTAAATATAAATGGGGCTCAAAGAAAAATACTGTATGAAAAGGAAGGTTTTGTGATGGAGTGGATTCAAAAAAATCAATGGCGGGTAACAGCCGTTATCCAGATGGCGATCTGCCTGGCGGCAGTTGTGCTGTCAGTAAATAAATCTGTGAAAATTATGGAAAAAGGACGCGGGAAAAGTAAGAGAAAGTAGAATATATTGTTTTTTATAATCTGAACAGAACAGGAAACCGGGAAGCGGATGCAGAAATCTCCGCTTCCCGGTTTCCTGTTTTTGATATATGGGACCACTGCATTTCTTTTCCTTTCATTTGGGCTGAGCAAGTCTTTTAAATAAAAATTATCTTAAACTTCCCTCCTGCCAGGTTTCTGTCGCTCCCATCAGAAGGATATAAAAGAAGGCGGTGCTGCCGGTGCTCAGGATGAGCCGGGTCATGGAGGGGAGGGCTGTCTGGGGGATGACAGTGTCTGATATAACTTCTGTGATCCAGTGGGAAAGGAAGAAGGCACACAGGGGTCGGGCCAGGTGGTGGAAGGGCTGGAAAGAGACCTCGGTGTATCTGCGGACTGCGGTCAAATGGAGGAAGCAAAGTGCCAGCTCACTGACCAGCATGCCGGTCAGATAGGCGGTGATGCCGAATCTGGGGATGCCGAATATTACAAAAGACAGCTGTATAATCAGAGAGATCAGGTTGTGAGTAAAAATCAGTGAGGTTTTTCCCATACCATTCAGGATACTGCCCATGGTTGTGGCAATATAGAGGAACGGGCAGAGCCACGCCAGGTTTTGTATAAACAGCCCGGCCGTCTTATCTTTAAAAAACAATATGCCCATATCCATCCCATGAAAAATAAATATTCCGGTACACAGAATGCCGATGGACAGACAGAAATGCAGAGAGGCGCTGGCACTCCGGCTGATTTTTCCTGTATGATTCAATGACTGAGCTTCTGCCACATCCGGCAGCAGCATGACGGCGATGGAGTTGGTGAGGGCAGAAGGAAAATGAATAAAATGCATGGCCATGCCGGTCAGAGTACCGTAGATAGCCAGCGCCTGGGAGGAGGTCAGTCCGTACATTTGAAGCCGTCCTGGTATCATGACTGCTTCCACACTCTGCAGGCTGCTGAGCACCAGCCGGTTTGCTGCCAGGGGAACGGCCATTTTCAGAATATTCCGGCATGCTTTTGGGTATGAAATCGGTTTGTGCAAAAAATTGCTGCTGCCGGAGGGACATAAAGTACGGGATACTGTATATACAGCTACAGTGAAAAGCATAGCGCCGGCTTCGCCGGTGAACAGGCCTGCCACAGCGATAAAAGGAGTGATTTCCTGTCCGGAAGCCAGCGTCACCTGAACGATCAGGCAGACGGAAAATACCCGGATCAGCTGTTCTGCCAGCTGGGAGAAAGCAGGGATCGCAGCTTTCTTTTTTCCGTAATAATATCCGCAGATGCAGCAGTGGACAGCGTTGATGGGAACGGTAAATGCCATCACTTTCAGCAGAGGCTCACATCTGGATTCCAGGAGAACATATCGGGCGATCCAGGGGGAAAAGAGGAACAGCAGCAGGCAGCTGATGACAGAGAGTGTCATAGAGAGCAGGAAGCCTGCGTGAAAAAACCTCCGGCAGTCGGATTCGCTGGACACAGAGGAAGCGACATAACGGGAGATAGATGTCTGAATCGGCCCGCAGCACAGGGAGAAGCATACGCTGAATACCGGGAAGATCAGCTGGTACAGTCCCATTCCTTCCGCGCCGATCAGGTCAGAGAGATAAATACGGTAAAAAAAGCCCAGGATACGTGTGATAAAGCCTGCAGCTGTTAAAATTAAAGTGCCGGTGAGAACGGGATTTTTATGATTCAAAGGATCACCTGTCAGATAGGGTTGGTTTAATTTATGAGGAAATCTGGAAAAATAGTCTATTTTTTTAAAACCTACCTTGACACTAGGATAATAATATGCTATAGTCTAATTACCAAGTAAATGAGTAGGAAATAAACCGCCTGAAAAACGGCAGATTTTCATAAATGAGGAGTGAGAAAATATGAAGCAAATATATCTGGATAACGCCGCTACAACCAGGACCCGTCAGGAGGCCGTGGATGCCATGCTTCCTTATTTTACAGAAGCGTATGGAAATCCGTCTGCAATTTACCGTTTTGCCGCAGAGGGAAAGAAAGCCCTGGATGAAAGCCGGTCCGCTATCGCTGGAATCCTGGGAGCGAAGCCGGAGGAGATTTACTTTACCAGCGGCGGAACCGAATCGGATAACTGGGCGCTGATCGCCACGGCAGATGCTTACGGCAGCAAGGGAAAGCATATCATCACCACCGCCATTGAACATCATGGAATCCTGCATACCTGCCAGTATCTGGAGAAAAAAGGGTTTGAGGTGACATACCTGGATGTGGATCCTCAGGGCAGGGTAAATGTGGACGAGCTGGAAAAGGCGATCAGGCCGGATACGATTCTGATTTCGGTGATGTTTGCCAACAATGAGATCGGTACCATTGAACCGGTGAAAGAGATCGGCGCAGTGGCGAAGGCTCACGGAGTTTTATTCCATACTGACGCGGTGCAGGCGTTCGGGCATGTGCCCATCAATGTGGATGCGATGAACATTGATATGCTCAGTGCCAGCAGTCATAAATTCGGCGGGCCGAAGGGCGTTGGTTTCCTTTATATCCGTAAAGGTGTAAAGATCCGTTCCTTTATCCATGGAGGAGCTCAGGAGCGGAAACGGCGTGCAGGTACTTCCAACACGCCGGGGATCGCCGGGATGGGTGCGGCGGCAAGACTGGCGGCAGAGGAGATGGAGGCAGAGGGAGCCCGTCAGCGGCAGCTGCGTGATCACCTGATCAGCCGGATACTGGAGGAGATTCCCTATTCCCGACTGAACGGGGACCCGGAAAACCGCCTTCCCAATAACGCCAGCTTCTGCTTTCGTTTTATCGAAGGAGAGTCTATGCTGATCAACCTGGATCTGGCAGGCATCTGTGCGTCCAGCGGCTCGGCCTGTACATCAGGTTCTCTGGATCCCTCCCATGTTCTTCTGGCGATTGGGCTGCCTCATGAGATTGCCCACGGCTCTCTCAGGCTGACTCTGGGCGAGGATACCACCCTGGAGGATATTGATTATGTGGTGGATCGGCTGAAAAAAATTGTGGCAGATCTCCGGGCGATGTCGCCTCTCTATGAAGATTTTATAAAAAAAGAGGAGGAAATATAAATGTATAGTGAGAAAGTAATGGATCATTTTCAGCATCCCAGAAATGTGGGAGAGATAGAGAATGCCAGCGGCATGGGAACAGTAGGAAACGCCAAATGCGGCGATATTATGCGGATTTACCTGGATATTGACGAAAATCAGATGATCCGGGATGTGAAGTTTAAAACCTTTGGCTGCGGCGCAGCAGTCGCTACCAGCAGCATGGCAACGGAACTGGTAAAAGGGAAATCCATACAGGAGGCGATGGAAGTGACTAACCAGGCGGTCTGTGAGGCTCTGGACGGACTGCCGCCGGTAAAAGTCCACTGTTCCCTGCTGGCGGAGGAGGCGATCCATGCGGCGCTGTGGGATTACGCCCAGAAAAACGGCATCGTCATTCAGGGACTGGAAAAGCCAAAGACAGATATTGGGGAAGAAGAGGTTGAAGAAGAATACTGATTATGGTATGATTATCACCAGGAAGCAGAACAAAAAGGCGGTCGGCATATGCTGATCGCCTTTTGGAGGATGGAGAGATGAAAAAAGAACGAGTTGTGGTGGGGATGTCCGGCGGAGTGGATTCTTCTGCGGCGGCTCTGCTTTTGCTGCGGCAGGGATATGAGGTGATCGGCGTTACCATGGATACCTGGGGGGGATGCTCCCTGGAAGAAGATCAGGAGAACGGAGGCTGCTGCGGACTGTCGGCGGCAGAGGATGCCAGGCGGGTGGCGGATGTGCTGGGAATTCCTCATTATGTCATGAATTTCAAAAAGGAATTTGAAGAACATGTGGTCCGGTATTTTGTTTCGGAATATCTTCATGCCAGAACGCCTAATCCCTGTATTGCCTGTAATCGCTATGTGAAATGGGAAGCTCTGCTGACCCGGGCGCTGGAATTGGGAGCGGATTATATTGCTACCGGCCACTACGCCAGGATTGCCAGACTGCCGAACGGAAGATATGCGCTGCAGAAATCTGTGACGGCCGCAAAGGATCAGACTTACGCTCTGTATAATCTGACCCAGGAGCAGCTGCGCCGGACATTGATGCCGGTGGGCAGCTATGAAAAGGTTCAGATCCGTCAGATCGCGCTGGAGGCAGGGCTGCCTGTGGCAGGAAAACCGGACAGCCAGGAGATCTGCTTTATTCCGGATCAGGACTATGCAGGGTTTATTGAGCGCTATACCGGGGAGCAGGTGCCGGAAGGCAATTTTGTGGATCGTTCGGGGAAGGTGCTGGGAACTCACAGGGGAATCATTCATTATACCATTGGGCAGCGGAAAGGATTGAATCTGCCGGCAGGCCGCAGGGTGTTTGTGACGGAGATCCGGCCGGAGACCAATGAGGTGGTGATTGGAGAGGGCGATGATGTGTTTACAGACCGGCTGGTTTTCGGACAGGTAAACTGTATGGGGACGGAGGATCTGGCCGGCGCGGGAACCGTGACGGGGAAAATTCGCTACGGACATAAGGGAGCGCCCTGCAGGGTTTACGATCTGGGAGAAGGAGAGATGGAGTGCCGGTTTATGGAACCGGTGAGAGCCGTAACGCCGGGGCAGGCCGTGGTTTTTTATGACGGAGACACAGTGCTGGGCGGCGGAAGGATTCTGAGATAGTCAGAAGGCAAGAATGCTTATCTGGATAGGCGCCGCCGGTTCGGCGGAAGATTTTTACAGGGAAATCAGTAAGAAAGGACGGACAAATGAGGAAAGGAAAGATGAAAGGTACAAAGGAAAAAGCTGTCGTGTGGCTGCTGGTCCTGATGATGGCGCTGACGGCGACAGGCTGTTCCGGCAGTGAGAGCCAGGTGCGCAGAAAAGAGACGGCGGCAGGCGCAGAGACCGGCCAGTCCGGGGCAGAGGAGACACAGACGGAAGAAACAGCAGAGACTGAAACTGAAAGAAATACAGCGGCAGCAGAGTCCGGAGAAGAGACGGAGGAAGAGACTGCCGGCACAGGCGAGACGGAGGAGACTGACAACAGCGGGAGCGGGTTCGAGCGCAGAGACGAGACCGTTTATGCGACAGTGGATGTCCGCATCCGTCAGACTCCCTCTCTTGACGGCGAGGTGATGGGAATACTGAATGAAAATGAAAGCATTCTGAGAACCGGGTACAGTGAGGAATGGAGCCGGGTAGAGTATGACGGAATGGAGTGTTATGTGTCCTCAGAATATCTGACTCTGGAGGAGCCGGCGGAAACCGTCGGCTCCGGCGGCATTTACTACGGAGAAGGGGACGGAATGCTGGTGTGCATCGATGCCGGCCATCAGAGCGAGGGCAATTATGAACAGGAGCCGATAGGCCCTGGAGCCTCTGAGACGAAGAATAAAGTGGCGGCAGGAACCCAGGGAGTGTCCACAGGGACACCGGAATATGTGCTGACCCTTCAGGTGGCGGAAAAACTGCGGGATGAGCTGCTGGAACGGGGATATCAGGTGGTGATGATCCGGGAGAGCGCTGATGTAGATATCAGCAATGCGGAGCGGGCCCAGATCGCCAACAGCTGGAACTGCGGCGCTTTTATCCGGATTCATGCCAATGGCTCGGAAAACAGTTCTGTAAGCGGTGTGCTGACCATGTGCCAGACAGCCTCCAATCCCTATTGCGGGAATCTTTACACCGAGAGCCGGGAGCTGTCCGACGCGGTGCTGGAGGGATTTGTGAACGCGACCGGTGCCAGGAGCAGAGGTGTGACAGAGACAGATACTATGAGCGGCATAAACTGGTGCCAGGTGCCGGCAACCATCCTGGAGATGGGCTTTATGACCAATCCGGAGGAGGATCAGCGTATGGCCGACGAGAGCTATCAGCAGCAGATGGCAGAAGGAATTGCAGATGGGCTGGACGCCTATTTTGAATAAGCACTGGGCAGAGGGAGCGTTTTTCAGAGAGTATTTTTCAGGCGGAGAATTTTTTGCGGAGGATATTGACGGAAAAGAAGAAGAATTGTATAATATAGGAGCTGCTGTATGGAAATGGCAGTCATGGCATATAGCAGGATACGGAGAAGTACCCAAGTGGCTGAAGGGTCTGGCTTCGAACACCAGTAGGTCGGTAACACGGCGCGAGGGTTCAAATCCCTCCTTCTCCGCTTTTTAACAGGTCCGGAACCTGAAAGCAGGTTCCGGGCTTATTTTTCTGCGCATTTTTCACAAAAATGATTTCATCTCTTACATTGTCAGAAAATTCTGTGTTATACTATTATAAAGGGTAATTTTGTGCCATATTACTGTCGGGCATGTTTTGTTCGGAAAGGAGACCTTTATGTATAGTGTAAATGAAACTGTCGTATACGGCACCCATGGAATCTGCAGGATTGCCTGTGTGGAATCTCATAATTTTACCGGGACGATGAAGGATTACTATGTGCTGAAACCGGTGGGAGACGAGAAGTCTACGATTTATGTCTGTGTGAGCAATGAAAAGGCGGTCAGCCAGATGCGTGCGGTGCTGTCGGAAGAGGAGATTTATCAGCTGCTCCAGTCGATGCCGGATGAGCCTTCCCGCTGGATTGAGAATAAAAATGAACGGAACGAACGGTGCCGTCAGATTCTGAACAGAGGTGACCGGAAGGAACTGCTGATGATGATTAAGACGCTGTATCTGCATAAGCAGCAGCAGAAAAAACTGGGAAAGAAGATGCATCTGACAGATGAGAAATATTTAAAAGATGCCGAAAAGATGCTTCATGATGAATTTGCCGTTGTCTTGAACATCAGTCCTGATCAGGTGGTTCCTTTTATCCGGAAACAGCTGGGCAAAGAAGAATCTGTTCAGTCCCGGCAGGAAAAAATTGTGAAATAAACAGGCGCACAGCCGCCGCATCAGACATTTTTGTCATGCGGCAGCTGGTGTCTGACAGACTGGGCTGAAGGCTTTATAATGGATAAAAAACGGGTCTGCGCCTGTGAAATTCTGTATAATGGGAAACGCCGCAGCCGGCCAGCATATCTTTCAGTGTGTGAAAACCGAAGCCGATGTTTGCAGGTTTGTGGGCGTCAGAACCGATGGTAATCATTTCACCCCCCAGCTGGACAAAGCGTTTGATAATATCCGGATGGGGATTGGTATGGCCCAGCCCGCAGCTTAAGCCGGAAGTGTTGCATTCCAGTGCTTTTCCATGATTTACAAGTATCTTTAATATCTCGTCAATAATATCCCTGTACTTCTCATAAGAATAATATTTATTTTGATTCGGGCCATAGCGCACCGCATAGTCCAGATGTCCCAGAGAGTCAAAAGTATCCCAGTGAAGCTCTACGTTTTCCAGAATGCATTCGAAGTATTCCCGATATGCAGCTTCTTCAGACCGCCCTTCGAAATAGTCCGGATAGTAGGGGTCCCTGCCGCCAACCAGATGGACTGAGCCGATCACAAAATCGAATGGCCAGGATTCCGTATATTCTTTCAGAAAAGACTGGAGATGAACGCGCAGGCCCAGTTCAACGCCTGTGAAAATTTGTATTTTTTTTTCATATTCCTCCTTGAGAGAGGATAGTTTTGTAAAATATATGTTAGTTGGAAATGTAAAATCTTCGTTATACTGTTTGGGATAATCGAAGTCCTGATGGTCGGTAATACAGAGACGCGGTATGCCTGACGTGATGGCCTGGCGGATCTGGGATTCGGGAGATGCCTGGGAATCTGCCGAAAAATCTGTATGAAGATGAAAATCTGAATACATAAAATACCCCGCTTTACTTATAATGTCATTGTGCCATATGCAGATTACGTTAAATTTATGTAAAAGTCAACGAAAATCTATGTAAAATATAAGAAAAGATCCTGTTAAGAAAAACGCCCCACTTTACAAATAACCGGAAAACCAATACAATGAAATAGAACAATGTATAACCAATGTAAAATTGTAAAACTGAGTTTAAGCGAAATGGAGAATGAACAATGGATGAACGGATTCGGATACTGGCCCGCCGGCTGGTAAATCATTCGATGAAGGTAAAAGCCGGCGATAAGGTGCTGGTTCACTGTACCGGGTATGAAACAGAACCCCTGGGACGCGCCTTGATTAAAGAAGTGTACAAAGCCCAGGGGCTTCCTGTGTTCTGGATGGAAAGCCCCAGAGTGAAAAGAGAACTGCTTCTGAACTGTGCGCCGGATCAGCTGCGGCTGATGGCGCAGTCTGATCGTCTGACTATGGAACAGATGGATTGTTATGTAGCCGTACGAGGAAGTGACAACACAGCAGAACTGGCTGATGTGCCGCCGGAGAAGATCGAGCTTTATAATAAGCTGTATCAGCATCCGGTGCATGGAGAGATCCGGGTTCCCAAAACCCGCTGGGTGGTGCTGCGTTATCCTTCTCCTTCCATGGCGCAGGCGGCGAATACCAGTCTGGAAGCTTTTGAGGATTTTTATTATGACGTCTGCAATCTGGATTACGGAAAGATGGAAGAGGCGATGAAACCGCTGAAAGCGCTGATGGAGAGGACTGACCGGGTGAGAATTACGGGGAACGGCACAGATCTGACCTTTTCTATCAAAGGGATGCCGGCGATTCCCTGCTGCGGGGAGATGAATATTCCCGACGGCGAAATTTTTACCGCGCCGGTGAGAGATTCTGTCCAGGGTGTGCTCTGCTATAATACACCGGCCCAGTATCAGGGTTTTGTTTATGAGAATATCCGTCTGGTATTTGAGAACGGAAAAATTGTCGATGCCCGGGCCAATGACACGGAACGGATCAATCATGTCTTTGATACTGATGAGGGGGCGCGGTATGTAGGAGAATTCGCCATCGGCGTAAATCCTTATGTCCAGTCGCCTATGAAGGATACGCTGTTCGATGAAAAAATTATGGGATCTTTCCATTTTACCCCCGGCAGCTGCTATGATGAAGCGCCGAACGGGAACCATTCTGCCATTCACTGGGATTTGGTATGTATTCAGACACCGGAATGGGGTGGAGGCGAAATCTGGTTTGATGATGTGCTGATCCGCAAAGATGGAAGATTTGTGCTGCCGGAACTGGAGGGGCTGAATCCGGAGCGGCTCAAAGGCTGAGACCTGAGAGGATAAAGGGAGGAAAACATGTCTATTCAAGATTTAAGTATGCTGTTTGGTCTGTGCGGCGGTGTGGGAATGTTCCTGTATGGCATGCATGTCATGGGGGAAGGTTTGCAGAAATCCGCCGGTGATAAGATGAGCCATCTGCTGGAAATTCTGACGACGAATCCGCTGATGGGTGTAATGGTGGGCGCTCTGGTTACTGGCATTATCCAGAGTTCCGGTGCCACGACGGTTATGGTGGTAGGTTTTGTAAACGCCGGTATTATGAGCCTGAGCCAGGCGGTAGGCGTGATTATGGGCGCCAATATCGGAACAACGGTTACCGCCTGGATTGTATCGATGAGCCAGTTCAGCGGCGCACTGGAACTGTTCAACCCTTCTTTTTGGGCGCCGCTTATTCTGGGCGTGGGTGCTTTTATTATGCTTTTTGCTCAGAAGGATACCAAAAAGGCTGTGGGGGAGATTTTGGTAGGTTTGGGTCTGCTGTTCACCGGCCTCGACCTGATGTCGGGTTCGATCGCGCCTTATACGGACCTGCCGATTTTCGCCACTGCCTTTACTGCGCTGGGAAACAATCCGATTCTGGGCGCTCTGGTAGGATTTGTGGTGACTGCCCTTCTGCAGAGTTCATCCGCTTCGGTGGGAATTCTGCAATCTCTGGCTATGCAGGGAGTTGTAACTACAAATGCGGCGATTTATATCACTTTGGGACAGAATATCGGTTCCTGTGTGACGGCGCTGATTTCCAGCGCCGGCGCCAATAAAAATGCCAAGCGGGCTGCGGTGATTCATCTCAGTTTCAATATTATCGGCTCACTGGTGTTTGGCAGTCTCTTTTTTGTATATTTTACTTTTATCAACAGAACACTGGCCGCTTCAGCCATCAGTGCGGTGCAGATTTCTATTTTCCATACATTTTTTAATTCTATTAATACAGCTGTTCTGCTGCCCTTCCGGGGCAAGCTGGTTAAACTGTCTCAGTGGGTTATCAGGGATTCGGCGGAACCCGGGGAAACACAGGAATTTCCGGAAATACATTTGGACAGCCGGCTGCTGGAATCACCTGCCGTAGCTGTAAATTCTGTTACCAATGAAGTAATCCAGATGGGCAATATGGTAATTGATAACATGAAAGAGGCTGTGGAATGTATCCGCACCAGAGACAGTAAAGCGCTGGAATTGGTCCATCGGCGGGAAAACCGGCTGGATGAGGTAAATGATATTCTGACAGATTATCTGGTAAAGGTCAGTCAGCTGCCGCTGACAGAGCAGCAGAACCAGACTGTGAATAATCTGTTCTACACGATTAATGACCTGGAGCGAATTGGAGATCACAGCGATAATATCGCAGAGATTACCGAGTATATGATGAGGCAGAACCTTTACTTTTCTGATGAGGCGCTGAATCAGATTATGGAAGTTGGCAGTGTGATTATCGAAAGTGTGGAAGCTGCTGTAAATGCCAGAAAAAATATGAGTATGGAAGATGTGCGTGTTGTGTCAAAAAATGAGGACCAGGTTGATATGATGGAAGAAGATTTGCGGGAAGAGCACATTGAGCGTCTGACAAAAAATCTGTGCACGCCGCCGGCAGGTGTTTCTTTCCTGGATTTCCTGACAAATTTTGAAAGAGTTTCTGATCACGCGTATAATATCGCCGGATATGTAAAAGATGAACTGTAGGACAGTGTGCTGAGAATGCCGCTGAATTCCGGGAAAAGTTTGTAGATTTTTTTCCCTGGCTGAGACTTGCTATTTTCCCTGAAATTAGGTAAAATACCTGTAGGTTGATTATTATTTAACAATCTGTAGACACAATTGAAGAAATTGACAGAATTATCAATGAATGATTCTTAGGAGGAATGAACAATGGCAGTAAAAGTTGCGATTAATGGATTTGGTCGTATTGGTCGTCTGGCATTCAGACAGATGTTCGGTGCAGAGGGATATGAGGTTGTTGCGATCAACGATTTAACAGATCCCAAGATGCTGGCTCATTTATTAAAATATGACTCATCTCAGGGCAGATACATCGGACATACTGTAGAGGCAGGCGAAGGCTGCATTACTGTAGATGGCAAGACAATTACAATTTACAAGGAGCCCAAGGCAGCAGATCTTCCCTGGGGTGAGATCGGCGTAGATGTTGTTCTGGAATGTACAGGCTTCTATACATCCAAGGATAAAGCACAGGCTCATATCGATGCGGGTGCTAAGAAGGTTGTAATCTCCGCTCCTGCCGGAAACGATCTGAAAACGATTGTATTCAGCGTAAATGAAAAAACTCTGACAAAGGATGACACCATCATTTCCGCTGCTTCCTGTACTACAAACTGCCTGGCGCCTATGGCAAAGGCATTAAATGACTATGCGCCGATTCAGTCCGGCATCATGTCCACCATCCACGCTTACACCGGCGATCAGATGGTTCTGGACGGACCTCACAGAAAGGGCGATTTAAGAAGAGCGCGCGCGGCTGCTGTGAACATCGTTCCCAACTCCACTGGCGCTGCCAAGGCGATTGGCCTGGTTATCCCTGAGTTAAACGGCAAGTTAATCGGTTCCGCACAGCGTGTTCCGGTACCTACCGGCTCCACAACCATCTTAACAGCAGTTGTGAAGGGCGCTGACGTGACAAAGGAAGGCATCAACGCGGCGATGAAGGCAGCGGCTTCCGAGTCTTTCGGCTACAATGATGAAGAGATCGTATCTTCTGATATTATCGGCATCACATACGGATCTCTGTTCGATGCGACACAGACCATGGTAGCAAAGATTGCTGATGATCTGTACGAAGTGCAGGTCGTTGCATGGTATGACAATGAGAACTCCTATACCAGCCAGATGGTAAGAACAATCAAATACTTCGCAGAACTGGCATAATTTATTCCACATTTGATAACAGAAATACCAACAGACCTAGTCAGGGTCCGGTTCTTGGACCGGACCCTGTTTGCATGTGTAAAAGGAGAAAACAATGCTGAATAAGAAATCAATTGACGATATTAATGTAAAGGGAAAACGGGTTCTGGTCCGCTGTGATTTCAATGTGCCTCTGCAGGACGGAAAGATCACAGATGAGAACCGTCTGGTGGCTGCCCTTCCCACGATAAAAAAACTGATCGCTGACGGCGGAAAGGTAATTCTCTGCTCCCATCTGGGCAAACCGAAGGGAGAACCGAAGCCGGAGCTGTCTCTGGCCCCTGTGGCAAAGCGGCTGTCTGAGCTGCTGGGACAGGAAGTGAAATTCGCCGCTGACCCTGAGGTGGTAGGACCCAACGCAAAGGCTGCCGCAGCGGAGATGAAGGACGGAGATGTGATCCTGCTGGAAAACACCCGCTACCGCGCTGAGGAGACAAAGAATGGGGATGCATTCAGCAAGGAGCTGGCTTCCCTGGCGGATGTATTCGTAGATGACGCTTTCGGCACAGCCCACAGAGCACACTGCTCCAACGTAGGCGTGACCAAATATGTGGAGACCTCAGTGGTCGGCTATCTGATGCAGAAGGAGATCGACTTCCTGGGCAACGCGGTGAATAACCCTGAGAGACCTTTCGTGGCAATCCTGGGCGGTTCCAAGGTTTCCTCCAAGATCTCCGTTATCAACAACCTGCTGGATAAGGTAGATACCCTGATTATCGGCGGCGGTATGGCGTATACCTTCGCAAAGGCTCAGGGCAAGGAAATCGGAAAATCTCTGGTAGAGGATGATTATCTGGACTACGCAAAGGAAATGGTTGAGAAGGCAGAGGAGAAAGGCGTAAAATTACTGCTCCCTGTGGACACAGTCGTAGCAAAGGAATTCGCCAATGACGCGCCTTCCAGAGTGGTAGAGGGCAGCATGGAGCCTGATGAAATGGGGCTGGATATCGGACCAAAGACCAGAGAACTGTATGCTGAGGCGCTGAAGGATGCCAAGACCGTTGTATGGAACGGACCGATGGGCGTATTCGAGATGCCGAATTTCGCTGCCGGAACCATCGCGGTGGCAAAGGCCCTGGCTGACCTGAAGGATGCAGTTACTATCATCGGCGGCGGCGACTCTGCGGCGGCGGTTAATAACCTGGGATTTGGCGATAAGATGACCCATATCTCCACCGGCGGCGGCGCTTCTCTGGAATTCCTGGAGGGCAAGGAGCTGCCCGGTGTTGTGGCGGCAAACGACAAATAAGCGACGTTTTTAAGTATTATCGACAGACAGGTGTGATGCCTGTCTGTCAGTGTATGGAGGGAGACGAAAATGAAGCGCAGAAAAATTATCGCGGGAAACTGGAAAATGAACAAGACACCCAGCCAGGCAGTGGCCCTGGTAAATGAGCTGAAGCCACTGGTAGCCAATGACCAGGTGGATGTGGTATTCTGTGTGCCTGCCATTTCCATTATTCCCTGTATTCAGGCGGCGGAGGGAAGCAATATCGCCATCGGCGCCGAGAATATGTATTTCGAGGAAAAGGGTGCCTTCACCGGTGAGATCGCCCCGGATATGCTGACTGACGCGGGGGTAAAATATGTCATCATCGGACACTCTGAGAGGAGAGAGTATTTCGCTGAAACAGATGAGACAGTTAATAAGAAAGTGCTGAAGGCTTTTGAGCATGGACTGACCCCGATTATCTGCTGCGGCGAGTCATTAAAGCAGCGGGAGCAGGGCATCACCATTGACTGGATCCGCCAGCAGATCAAAATCGCGTTTTTAAATGTGACGGCAGAGCAGGCAGCCGCAGCCGTGATCGCCTATGAGCCGATCTGGGCCATCGGAACCGGAAAAGTGGCTACGGCAGAGCAGGCCCAGGAGGTGTGCCATGCCATCCGCCAGTGCATCGGCGAGCTGTATGGGCAGGAGACGGCGGAGGCGATCCGGATTCAGTATGGCGGCAGTGTGTCCGCTGCCAGCGCGCCGGAGCTCTTTGCTCAGCCGGATATCGACGGCGGTCTGGTAGGCGGTGCTTCTTTAAAGCCTGACTTCGGCAAGATTGTAAATTACGACAAACAGGAGTAGAGATATGAGCAAGAAACCAACAGTATTAATGATCCTGGACGGCTATGGATTAAATGACAGAACTGAGGGAAACGCAGTGGCCCAGGCCAGTACACCGGTGATGGATGAACTGATGGCCACATGCCCTTTTGTAAAGGGCAATGCCAGCGGCATGGCGGTAGGCCTGCCAGAGGGACAGATGGGCAACTCAGAGGTAGGCCATCTGAATATGGGCGCAGGCCGGATCGTCTACCAGGAACTGACCAGAATCACCAAGGAGATACAGGACGGAGATTTCTTTAAAAATGAAGCCCTGGTAAAGGCAATGGAAAACTGCAGGGCCAATGGTTCTGCCCTTCATCTGTGCGGCCTGGTATCAGACGGCGGCGTGCACAGCCACAATACACACCTGTACGCACTGGTCGAGATGGCGAAGCGGTTCGGGCTGGAAAAGGTGTATGTGCACTGCTTCCTGGACGGCCGTGACACGCCGCCGGCTTCCGGTAAGGAATATGTGATGCAGCTGGAAGAGGAGATGAAGAAAATCGGCGTGGGCAAGGTGGCCGTTGTCAGCGGCCGCTACTACGCGATGGACCGGGACAACCGGTGGAACCGTGTGGAGAAAGCCTACAGAGCCATGGTATATGGGGAAGGGGTAAAAGCGGAAAGCGCGCCGGAGGCTATCCAGGCTTCCTATGACGAGGATAAGACAGATGAATTCGTAGTGCCTGTGGTGATTCAGGAAAACGGCGCTCCGGTGGCTACTGTGAAGGATCAGGATTCCATTATCTTCTTTAATTTCCGTCCCGACCGGGCCAGAGAGCTGACCAGAGCCTTCTGTGCTGATGAATTTGACGGCTTTGACAGGGGAAAACGGCTGAACACCTGCTTCGTATGCTTCACCGAATATGATGTCACCATCCCCAACAAGCTGATCGCCTTCCATAAAGTGACCATTAACAATACTTTCGGCGAATTCCTGGCAGCCCATCATATGACCCAGGCCAGAATCGCCGAGACAGAAAAATACGCCCATGTCACCTTCTTCTTTAACGGCGGCGTGGAAGAACCCAACGAGGGAGAGGACAGAATTCTGGTGAAATCCCCTCAGGTAGCCACCTATGACCTTCAGCCGGAGATGAGCGCACCCGCAGTGTGCGACAAGCTGGTGGAAGCCATTGAGTCCGGCAAATATGATGTGATTATCATCAATTTCGCAAACCCGGATATGGTAGGCCATACCGGCGTGCTGCCGGCAGCCATCAAGGCGATTGAGACCGTAGACGGCTGCGTGGGCAGAGCGGTGGAAGCAGTGAAGAAGATGGACGGCGTCATGTTCCTGTGTGCCGACCACGGAAACGCAGAGCAGCTGATCGATTACGAGACCGGCGAGAGCTTCACCGCCCACACAACCAACCCGGTTCCCTTCATCCTGATTAACGATCACAGCGGATACCGCCTGAGAGAAGGCGGATGCCTGGCAGATATCGCTCCCACATTGATTCAGCTGATGGGAATGGAACAGCCGGCGGAGATGACAGGGAAGAGCCTGCTGATCAAATAAAAGATTTCGTTCAGGGGGCTGTCACCCACCCCGAACGGAAAAGTCAATTGTGCAGCGGCTCCGGGAACTGTCGGCCGGCATTCAGGCATCCGCAGTCACGGCGGGGAGCGGCAGCCGGACAGCTCTGCCCCATAACGCCTTTGTTCCCGGCCTGAATAAATTCTAAGCGTCCAGGAAGGTCCTTTTCCAGAACCGATTTTATGTTCAGAAAAAGTCTGATACTTTTTCTGAACGAAAATCTCGCAGACAGGCGTTGAGCGCCTGCCTGCGTCTGGAA
>CAJFOT010000065.1 GCA_904397815.1 Candidatus Paralachnospira sangeri | reverse complement strand
ATAATATGATATTGTAACAAATACTTGTGTCTGTTTTTTGATTTCCATGTTCCCATAACGTAAGCATAGCACAAGCCACCACTTTTAGCTACCTTAACCCACCGTCTAAAGCCAGTGGGATTGCGGTAGCCCTATTTCAACCATTCAGCCGGGTCAAATCACAGACCTCTCCTCTGCATCACCCCGGCACGCCTCAGCCGCTTTCTGAGCACCGGCCCCAATGCCGCCGCAATCCCGATTTTGACGCCGTCAAACGCCAAGTAAGGCAGCACGCCGATGGCCAGCGCTTCCATAAAACTCAGTCCCATCAGTCTTCCCAGCCAGACGGTCCCGAATCCATAGGCCATCGCCGTACCCAGCGCCATCCCCAGCACCTGCAGGAACCGGTTTTCCGGAAATTTTTCCGCAGCCGCGCTGCTGCAGGCAGTCAGAAACAGAAAGCCGATCAGATACCCGCCTGTAGGGCCCGCCAGCTTCGCCAGGCCGCCGCTGAATCCGGAAAATACCGGAAGGCCCGCCGCTCCCAGCAGAAGATAAAGGAAGCAGCCGGTCATAGCCTGCTTCCATCCCAGCAGACAGGAAAATATGTACAATACCAGATTAGTCAGTGTAACCGGCACCGGACTGACGGGAATCTGAATGGACATCGGCCCCAGCACACAGGCCGTAGCCGCCATCACGCCGGTCCAGGTCAAATCCAGAGCGGTTGTTTTTCTCGCATTTATCATATTGAGCAGTTCCTTTCCCGCCGCATTCCCACAATCTGCCAGACCATGAAAAGCAGCATTTTTACATTCTTTCAGATGACTTATATCTTTTCATATGGTAAAATGTTCACGAAATGAATCTTTTACCTTCACAGAAATATCATGATCACAGGAGAATAAGCACATGATGAACAGACACATTCAGGCAGTTGTTTTTGATATGGACGGGCTGATGTTTGACACAGAACTGCTGTACCAGAAAGCATGGCAGCAGGCTGGCGCTGAAATGGGGCTGGAAGTCACCGAGCCCTTTCTGGCCACACTGCGGGGCGGCAATTACCAGCAGGTGAAAAACCGTTTTCTGGAGCAGTTCGGACAGGATCTGGACTTTGACAGTCTCCGGAACCGCCGGACCGCCCTCTTTGATGAAGAACTGAACCGGCATGGGGTTCCTGTCAAGAAAGGACTCCGGGAGCTTCTGGATTATCTGCGGCAAAACCGCTGCCCCATGGCAGTCGCCTCCGCCTCCGCCCAGAACGTGGTTTCCCATCATCTGAAGGAAACCGGGCTGACCGATTACTTCTCTGTCATCATCACCGGTGATATGGTCACTGCCTGCAAGCCGGACCCGGAAGTATTTTATAAGGCCGCAGAACAGCTGGGCTGCCGGCCGGAGCACTGCATAGTGCTGGAAGACAGCATCAACGGCATCCGGGCTGCCTGGGCCGGCGGCTTTCTGCCGGTGATGGTTCCCGACCTGACACAGCCGGACGAAACGCTCTCTCAGCTCCTCTGGGCAAAATGTGACTCTCTTCTGGATGTTATCCCACTGCTGGAGCAGACTGAAGATCCTTCCACGTATAACCGCGGCCGTAAACCGTGTGAATAAATTCCGGTCGGGCCGGATCATCCTCCAGCTTGCTCCGCAGCGACTGAATGACCGCCGCCAGTTCCCGCTTCCCGTCCGCTTCCTCGGGCGGGAATATCTGGCCGGCCAGGTCTGCCTCCGCCAAAGCAGTGCCCTGATTTTCCACCAGGATACACAGAACCTTCTTCTCTGCGGCAGTCAGCCGCACCTCCTCAGTATCCTTGAAAAATCTCCCTTCATCGAACTGGAAAGACAGGCTTTTAAACCGGTATTCCTTCCCCGGCTCCCGCTTCCGCTGCTTCCAGATATCCCGCATCTTATCCCGCAGCTGCGACAGCGAAAAGGGTTTGATAATGCAGTCGTCAGCGCCCATGCCATATCCGGCGCTCTGATCCAGGCGCATTTCCTTTTCTGCCATGATAATGACCGGCGTCTCCACAGCCCGGCGGATCTGCTTCAGCAGTTCATAGCTGTTTCCGTCAGGAAGGCTTAAATCTAAAATAATCAAAGAAAAGGCTTTCATCCTGATATTTTTTAATGCTTCTTCAATCGAAAAACTCTGCGTGATCCGGTAGGGCGCCTGCGTCAGCCCCAGCACCACCCCGTCACTTAATCCCTTATCATCCTCTACCAGCAATACCTCTTTCATAAATTCTCACCTCTACCACACAATTTTATCTGAGGCTATCAGGTGTTGTCAAGGGCAACAATTGACATAATTCTCAAAATATCGCCCCATTCCCTCCCCCGATGACATCTCCGTGGAAGCATGGTATAATGTCCACAGTGTGGACATTATACCCGCGCCGATTCGCGCTGACCAGCGGGAAGCATACGCCTCGGCGAATCGTGCCCATCCCCCCGGAGGAAACATGTCCGAAGGACATGATATAATGTCCGCAGTGTGGACATTATACCCGCGCCGATTCGCGCTGACCAGCGGGAAGCATACGCCTCGGCGAATCGTGCCCACCCCCCCCCGGAGGAAACATGTCCGAAGGACATGATATAATGTCCGCAGAATGGAGGTAACGCAATGGAAAAGGACTATGAATATATTTCCGGCTACTGCCGGGCACACAACGGACACCGGCTGCTGGAGTGCGCTTTTGCGCGGCATTCCGATGGTTCTGTGACGCTGGAAGAGACAGACTGTGATTTCCCCCGGTGCGCCTACAGCAATGAATGTGTGATCATTCGGGAGGCGCGCCGGGAGAATGGGGCCTGTCAGTGAACCCGTTTGTTTAACATTTCTTCTTTCAGGTCATACAGTTTTCTGGAAAGGTCTACATAGTGGACATGGGGATTCTCAAAACGCTGTTCCTCTTCCCACACTGTATATTTCAGCTGCTTTTTCACATGGGTTCTGATTTCTTCCAGAGAAGGCAGCTGATAAACCAGTTCTCCGTCCTTGAAGATGGTTTTCTGCAGCCGCTCCACCATGACGCCGCTGAATTCCAGCCGTTTCCAGGGCTTGAGGGGATCTACAAAGGGGAAGGGCGTTTCGCCGTCGATCTCCTCATCGCTGAGGGTGAGGAGGTCGGCATATCCGAAGCCTGTTTCCTTGTCATAAATCCGCCACAGGGTTTTCTTGCCCGGATTGGTTACCTTTTCGGGATTTTCCGAAATCTTAATCTTCGGCTCAAAGCCGCCGTCCGGCCGCTTCACTGCCACCAGCTTATAGACGCCTCCGAATACCGGGTCGGATTTGGAAGTAATCAGCCGCTCTCCCACGCCGTAGGAATCGATTTTGGCGTCCTGGATCTTCAAAGAATTGATCAGATACTCATCCACGCTGTTGGACACCACGATCTGGCAGTCCTCCAGCCCGGCCTCATCCAGACGCTTCCGCAGCTTTTTAGAGAAATAGGCCAGGTCGCCGCTGTCGATGCGGACGCCCTTCAGCCGTTTGCCCATAGGCTCCAGCACTTCCTTCGCCGTCCGGATGGCATTGACCAACCCGCTCTCCAGGATATCATAGGTATCGATCAGCAATGTGCAGGAATCCGGGTAAACTTCCGCATATGCCTTAAAGGCCTCGAATTCCGTGGGGAAGAACTGCACCCAGGAATGGGCCATGGTGCCCACCGCTGTCACGCCGAACATCTGATCCGCAATCACTGTGGCAGTAGCGCCTACGCCGCCGATGTAGGCCGCCCTGGCTCCCTCGATGGCAGCGTCTGCCCCCTGAGCCCTTCTGGCGCCGAACTCCATAATCACCGCCGGCTCCGCCGCCCGGCAGATCCGGTTGGCCTTCGTGGCAATCAGAGTCTGATGATTAATGGTCAGCAGCATCATGGTCTCGATCAGCTGCGCCTCGATCAGGGGCGCCGTCACCGTTACCAGGGGCGTGCCCGGATAGACAATGGTTCCCTCGGGGATGGCCTCAATGGTCCCTGTGAAATGAAAGTTCTTCAGGTAATCCAGGAAGCCCTCGTCGAACATTTTCCGGCCTCTCAAATACGCGATATCTTCATCGGTAAATCTCATGTTCTGAATATATTCCACCAGCTGCTCCAGCCCGGCACAGATGGCGAAGCCGGCCCCGTCAGGGTTGCTGCGGTAAAACATGTCAAATACCACTGTGATATCCTTCAGTCCTTTGACAAAATAGCCATTGGACATGGTCAGTTCATAGTAATCCATCAGCATGGTTAAATTTCTTTTTTCATTCATAATGTTACCCTCATTCTTCTGTGATCTGAATCTGACATACTTTCATGGCATCCAGGGCTCTCCGGTGGCTCTCGGGCGTCACGCCGGCACAGCAGGCGGCATCCACCAGCACCGGAACCTCCGGCACAAAGGTCTTAATCAGCAGGGCATTGGCAATGACGCAGATATCGGTGCACACCCCGATCAGCTCTACAGATTCCAGTGTTTCCTTCTCATACAGCTCCCGGATATCTTCCGCCAGGCGGATGCAGCCAAAGGTATTTTTCTCATAGATAATACCTGCGTTTTCCTGCACCAGCACTTCCAGCTCCGGCACCAGCATCCAGCCTTCTTCATCTTTGACGCAGTGAGGCACCGGCAGATTTTTTCCCTCCTGGGTTTCCAGATAGTCTGCGTTATGCGTGTCTTTTGTATACACCACTGTGCCATCGAAATTTCTGACCTTCTCCAGCAGCCTGTCCTTGATCTCCGCCGCTTCCCGGCTCCCCAGGGGGCCGGTGACAAAATCATTCTGATAATCCACCACAATCAGCAATTTTCGCATCTTCCTACTCCTCCTTATAATCCGGATTAAATCTGTAAAACTGGCTGGGCCTGTGCTTTACATTCTCCGTTTTCTTCTCTGTCTCGATCACCATGGGAAATATCTTTTTCCGGAAATTGGCCTTGTACAGCGTTTTTCCCAGAAGGGTCTCATAAACCTTCTGCAGCTGGCCCAGCGTAAATTCCTCCGGCATCAGATTAAAGGCGATGGGGGTATAGTTCACTTTGTTTTTCAGACGCTCCAGCGCCAGATTTACCGCCTTCTGATGGTCAAAGGCCAGCCGCTGGGCAGTGCCGGGGAACAGCTCCAGATGAGTTTCCACTATGTTCAGCACACCGTTTTTCCGCTGACGTTCTGTGACAATATAGGCGATTTTCACCGCCCCATCCTCACTGGTCAGAGACAGCAGATAAGCCTCATTTTTCAGACCCTGGCCGTCATAATCCAGCAGCGGCTGCTTCTTCACGATAAACCAGGCCACCTCTGCCGCGTCGTCCCCTGCTGACGGCTTCAGGGCTGTCTTAGGCGCCAGGGCCAGATAGGATACCGACACCACCCGCATCCGCGGATCCCGGTCCACATCTCCCCAGGTGTACAGCTGCTCCATATAAACCCGGTCTACATTGGTCTCCTCCTTCAATTCCCGGTACATCGCCTCTTCGATGGACTCATTGATGCCCACAAAGCCGCCCGGAAATGCCCAGCAGCCGATATAGGGATGATCCTTACGCTTCACCAGCAGCAGCTTCAGCTCTCCCTCATCGATGGTGAACAGCAGCATATCCACTGTAAGGGAAGGGCGCTCATATTTTCCCGGTTCGTATCTGGCCAGAAACTCCTCCTCTGTCAGTCCGGCGGCATTGCGGGGCTGATTCTCCCGGCTGCGGCTGTCTTTTTCCATTCTTATCACCGTCCCTACTTAGTAGTATTTTTATACTTTTATCTTAGTATACATATGCTACTAACATTTGTCAACTGGTATATGGACGATTTTTCCGATTAATGTTATGATACTTTTATGAGTGAAAATTTATTTTTAAAAATCTATACGGATTTTATATTCACAGAAGACCAGCCGGAGCCGGCCGACATTATCTTCATCCCGGGAAGCGCCTGGCCGGAGCTGGCGCTGCGGGCCGCCGGTCTGTGGCACAGCGGCTTCAGCCCGCTGATCCTGCCCTCGGGACGGTTCAGCATTCTGTCCGGCGGCTTTTCCGGCCCGGCCTCCATGACGGAGAAATACCCCGGACCCTATCAGACAGAGTGGGAATTTCTCCGGGATGTCCTTCTTCGGCAGGGCGTTCCGCCCCAGGCTGTTTTAAAGGAAGATACTGCCTCCTACACCTATGAAAATGCCATCCGTTCCCGCCAGGTGACCGATGCCGCCGGTCTGGAGATCCGGACAGCCATCCTCTGCTGCCAGGCCTACCACGGCAGACGGGCGCTGATGTATTATCAGCTGCTGTACCCTCACACCCGCTTTCTCGTCTGTCCTGCCGTAACACAGGGCATCAGCAGGGACAACTGGCATCAGACCCGCCGGGGAGCGGAACTGGTTCTGGGAGAAATGGAGCGGTGCGGCAGCCAGTTTCACGAGATCATGAAAAAATTTTACGAAAGGGAGTAATATTTATGAAGCGTATGTTAGTAACCATCCCGATGGAGCAGATCCAGAAAGACCAACTGGCATCCATCGCCCAGGACTGGGAAATCATTTATCAGGACGCTGGGGAGGTAACAAAGGAAGAGATTTCAGACTATTCGATTATCCTGGGAAATGTGGAGCCTGCCCTGCTGGAAGGCTCTCAGACACTGAAATGGATTCAGCTGAACTCTGCCGGCGCAGACGCCTATACCCGGCCGGGGGTTCTTCCCGCCGGCGCAGTCCTGACCAATGCCACCGGCGCCTACGGCCTGGCCATCTCCGAGCACATGCTGGGAATGGTGCTGGAAATCCAGAAAAAGCTCTATCTCTACCGGGATAACCAGCGCCGGTCTCTCTGGCAGGACGAGGGAGACGTCACCTCCATCTGGAATTCCGTCACCCTGGTGATCGGACTGGGAGATATCGGCGGAGAATTCGCCCGCCGGATGAAAGCGCTGGGCAGCTACGTCATCGGCGTCAAACGGACACCGGGGAAAAAGCCGGAATGGCTGGATGAGCTGCATACCATGGAGGAGCTGGACAGCCTGCTGCCCAGGGCAGATATCATCTCCCTCAGCCTGCCCCAGACACCGGATACCTTCCACATGATGAATGAAAGCCGCCTGATGGCGCTGAAACCCTCCGCCATCCTGATCAATGTGGGCCGGGGAAGCGCCATCGACACCGACGCGCTGACACGGGTCATGAAACAGGGCCATCTGATGGGCGCGGGGCTGGATGTCACCGACCCGGAGCCGCTGCCGGCAGACCATCCTCTGTGGCAGGTTCCGAACGCAGTCATCACACCTCACGTATCCGGCTGCTACCACCTCCGGGAAACCCTCAGCCGGATCCGCGGCATCGCCATCCGCAACCTGACCCATTTTCTGGCAGGAGAACCTATGGAAAATCTGGTAGACTTCTCCACCGGGTACCGGAAATCACAGTAAAAAAATTGAAAGGATGTAACAAAATGCTGTGTCCATTTATGACATTAAATGGCAACACTGAAATTGTTCATTCAGAAACAATTGAAGAAAATGGCCATGAAAATGTACAGGTTCGCATTGAAAAACCCGTCTATGGAGGATTCTATACAGCTACCTGCTGGCTCCCTGAATACAGATGGGAAAATATCGAAGGCTTTTCCAGGGAGGATATTCATTATTTCCAGGAACTTTTAGAATCCGTGTCACACATTATTTTGCAATTAGCCCGTGAAGGGGGATTGGAAGGAAGTCCTTGATCTGTGGTATTCAACATTTAAGCAAATCCGTTTTTACTGTTAATTTATCGATTATTCCATTATGTGTTTTTATTGTGGGCCTATCCGCCCCATAATAAAAACACCTGCCGGGTTCCTCCGGCAGATGCTCCTTTTTATCTTAATTTCTTTTGGCAGCAGGACAACCATCCCCCCAGCCTTGCTGACGGCAGCCTCATTGCGCTGAAGCAGCCCAGCCCACTTCTTTATATTTGCTTCCGAACAATGGTATATTCATCCCCATACCTGTAATATGGACAGACATAATGAGAATCCGACACAAACCGGGCCATCTCGTCTTCATCCAGATTCACCTGGCATCCGTAACATTCATATTCTTCGTCATATTCATAATACAGGCAGGTATCACAGCTGCTTTTTATCAGACATATCCTTCCTTTCTATAGATTTGCGGCGGCATTTTCTCTGCATTTCCTCTATTATATGCCAGACCGGAAAATCTGTAAACCGGCAGGAAGGATATGTCTGAACAGCTGCCCTATTTCTGCTTCCCGTACAGA
The DNA here is from genome assembly GCA_904397815.1 of Candidatus Paralachnospira sangeri. GTDB lineage: Bacteria > Bacillota > Clostridia > Lachnospirales > Lachnospiraceae > Paralachnospira_A > Paralachnospira_A sangeri. The sequence continues at coordinate 51,865 of CAJFOT010000065.1, read as the reverse complement.
ATGCGGATGGAGTTCAGGATACACAGCATGGAAACGCCGGTGTCCGCAAATACTGCCAGCCACATATTGGAGTAAATTCCGGTGATTCCCAGAATCAGGACAACCGCCTTAATCGCCAGAGCCACAACCACATTCTGACCGGAGATTCTGCTGGTCTTTTTCGCGATTGAGATGGCATCCGGAATCGCGTCCATGTTGGAATTCATAAATACCACGTCTGCCGCCTCAATGGCCGCGTCCGCGCCGCTGCCCATGGCAGCTCCCACATCAGCGCCTGCCAGTACCGGGGCGTCATTGATGCCGTCGCCTACAAACATAACAGAACCGTGGGCATCCCGGATTTTCCGCAGCTCGTTCAGCTTATCCTGAGGCAGCAGTCTGGCGTGCACCTCCTGTACGCCAGTGGCCTTCGCCACCGCCTCCGCGCTGTCCTGGGCATCGCCGGTCAGCATGGCTGTCACGATTCCCATGGATGTAATCCGCCCAATTGCGGAAGGGGCTTCTTCCTTAATGGTATCTGAAATCACCACATAACCTTCGTACACGCCATTGACAGCAATCAATACTTCCGAGCCGAAGCCTGTTTTCTGATACTGATCCAGATTTACGTCGAAATTTTTCAGCAGCTTTACATTGCCGCAGAGTACAGTGCCCACTGACAATTCTGCCCGGATGCCCTGGCCTGCGATTTCTTCAATTGCCTTCGAATGTTCGATAGGCAGATTTTTTTCTTTTGCGGCTTCCACAATGCTGTGGGCAATGGGATGGGTAGATGTCATCTCCGCAGCAGCACAGATGGCCAGCAGTTCGTCCTTGTCCCTGGTCAGGGATTCCACATCCTGTACGACAAAGTTGCCCTTCGTAATCGTTCCTGTTTTATCCATCACAACAGCAGATATTTTCGCCAGCGATTCCAGCGCCACGCCGCCCTTGAACAGGATTCCCTTTTTGGACCCCGCCCCGATTCCTGAGAAAAAGGCCAGGGGCACGCTTAACACCAGGGCACAGGGACAGCTCATGACCAGAAAACTGAGGGCGGTATATACCCAGTAGTACCAGTCCTGCCCCAGCAGCAGAGGCGGAACCACAGCCACCAGAGCCGCGCCGATTACGACGCAGGGGGTATATACCCTGGAGAACCGGGTGATGAATTTGTCAATATGAGGCTTGCTTGCAGCGGCATTTTCCACCGAGTCCAGAATCCGGGTAACCATAGATTCTTCCAGAACCTTTTCCACACGGATCTTCAGGACGCCTGATGTATTCACACAACCGGACAGCACTTCGTCTCCATACTTAGCAGTCACCGGAACCGGCTCGCCGGTTACCGGCGAGGTATCGATCCGGCTTTCGCCGTCGATAATAATACCGTCCAGCGGGATCCGGTCACCGGGGCGGACCAGCAGAATGTCTCCCACATTGGCCTCTTCCGCAGGGATTACCTGGACATCCCCTCCGATCAGCAGGTTTACCACCTCGGGCCGCAGATCCACCGCCTCCATAATCTGAGAACGGCTCCGCTCCGTAGCAATATGCTCGAACAGTTCACCGATCCGGTAAAACAGCATCACGCCCACTGCCTCCGGATATTCGCCAATCACAAAGGCTCCCAGCGTCGCAATGGCCATCAGGAAATTTTCGTCAAATATCTGTCCCTTTGTCAGATTCCGTCCCGCAGTCAGCAGTACATTTCCGCCCAGTATCAGATAGGCAATGACGAACAGAATAATAAAAGGAAGGGGAAAGCTTCCGTCCGCGCCGCCCAGCAGTCCTGTCTCATGGCAGATTTCTACGCCGACGAACAAAATCGCTCCGATTATAATGCTGATTACACTGACCTGATCTTTTGTCAGTTTCTTTTTCTCTTTCTTTGTCTCAGCTTTTCTTGCAGCCGCCGTTTCAGCCGGAGCCGCCTGTCTGGCAGTTTTCTTCTCTGTAATCACCGTTCCCGGCTCAATCCTGTCACAGATTTCCTGAATCTGCGGCATAATACGGTCTATATTTCTGGCAGACAGCTTCATCTGCTTTGTCGCAAAAGTAATCGTACAGTTGGACACCTCTTCCAGGGCATTAATCCGCTGCTCCATCTTGGAAGCACAGTTGGCGCAGTCCAGCGTCTCAATGATATAGGTCCTGGTCTCATGTTCTCTGGACACCCTGCCGCTTCTGGGCACAACTCTCACTTCAGACTCGATGGAAGAGCAGATCCGCTGTAACACCGGAAGCAGCGCAATCGGATCTTTCGAGGAAACACGCAGCTGCTTCGTCGTAAAGGTAATGCTGGCGTATTTCACTGCCGGCAGCTCACGGATCTTCTTCTCCATCTTCGCCGCACAGTTAGCGCATCCCAGGTTTTCCAGGATGAATACCTGCTTCACCAGCTGGGAATCCGGCATCTCACAGGTACAGTTTTCCAGGCTCTGCCCGCACACGTCACAGTACTGGGCATGAGGATGGCACAGCTCGCACTGACAGTCATCCGGATGTCCCGGCACATGATAGGGATTCGTCTCATGGTGCTCATGTTCATGAGCGTGGCCGTGATCGTGACCGCAGCCGCACGCCTCCTCTTCCTCGTGATTATGATGGTGCTCATGGCCATGATCATGGCCGCAGCCGCACGCCTCACCTTCCTCGTGATGATGATGCTCATGGTCGTGGTTATGACCGCAGCCGCACGCCTCACCTTCTTCGTGATGATGATGGTGCTCATGGTCGTGGTTATGACCGCAGCCGCACGCCTCTTCCTCTTCTTCGTGGTGATAGTGTTCATGATCATGGTCATGATCACAACCGCAACTCTCTTCCTCTTCGTGGTGATGATACTCATGATTATGATCATGATCGCAGCTGCACGCCTCTTCCCCTGCTTCATGATGGTGATGGTGTGCATGGTCATGATCTTCATTTTCGCGGACAAATGCGGTCCGACGGGCCGCTCCTCTTCTCTCCCGCTTCTTAATGACAATATCCGGTTCCAGCGCATTGGCGATCTCCTGAATCTGCGGGATCAGGGCATCCGGATCCTCTGCCGTCAGACGCAGCTGCTTCGTCGCAAATGTGATAACAGCTTCTTCCACCCCCGGAAGGCCAGCTACTTTACGCTCAATCTTAGAAGCACAATTCGCACATCCCAAATTCTCCAGGATGTAAACATTACGGCTCATCAATCGCAACCTCCTTCAATCTATTATTATACTGCTGTTTATTCAAAACAATATATGCTTAACTGTTCATATATTAATATAATCAAAGTCCTGAGAAATGTCAATAGTTATTCCATATTCTTATATCTTTTCAGTAACAGTTCGTGGGAGTTTACACAGCCGAACGGCATCAGAAATTGAAAGAATCCGACTAAATTTTACTTTTTCCGTATATAACTGTACAAATATGAGCACTTGTACAGTTTAAATTAAGTTTTTTCCACTATAAACCGTATAAATATGGGCATGAGTACAGACTAAATGAGGATTTTATCGTTTATCACCGTACAAATATGGATATAAATACAGCGCAAAAGGATATTTTGTTATTTATAACCGTACAAACGCCCTGATAAATACGGCTGAAATCTCACCTTTCTAATTTCAGTCCGTACACACACGAAAATTTGTCTTTCTCTGTTTGGGTCTGTATTGCAGGGTAAAATGTTGGATTTCCAATAGAATTTCCCGCCCGTACATATTATAATGAAATTATTAATCCTACGGAATATCCCACGGCAGACAAAGGGATCTGTTGGGGGATGCCTATAAATATGGATAAAGGAGAGCTGCATATGAATGATATGAATGGATTGAGCCATAAAATATATCTGGAACTGACGCCGCCCGGCCCGGGGGACAGTATGTCCGACCAGCAGCGGATCGCCGCGGCGCTGCGGGCGGAATGGGGCGAGGTGAAATTTCCTCTTCCGGTCCTGCGCTGCCTCTATCCCCTCTGTACGGAAACTGACTGGCACATTACGGTGACGCTGGGCTGGAACGGCGTACAGTGGGTGATCACCCGGCTGGAACAGGGGGATACCTCTGCCAGCCACTATGGCCTGTGTGCTGACCTGGGCAGCACCACACTGGTGATGGAAATGGTTGACTGCCGCACCGGTCAGGTGGTAGGACAGGCCAGCGCCTATAACCATCAGATCGCTTTCGGTGAGGACATCCTCAGCCGTATTTTCTACAGCACCGGCAATGCTGAAAAGCTGGCGGAGATACAGAAAGCAACCACAGATACTTTCTGTGAAGTGATGGCCGCGCTGGAGGAGCAGACGGGCATTCCTGCCGAACAGTGCGCCGCTATGACCGTTGCCGGCAATTCCGCCATGATCCATTTTCTCATCGGCATGGATGCCTTCTGTATTTTCTCATCTCCCTATGCGGTTCACGCTGACCAGCCGGGATTTCTCTGGGGAAGGGATCTGGGGATTCCCCTGGATGGCTTCGTTTACTGCTATCCCGGAAAAGCCAATTATCTGGGCGGCGATATCATCAGCGGCATGATCGCTACAGAATTGCCGGAGCACGAGGAATTAAGCGTATTTCTGGATATCGGCACCAACGGGGAACTGGTAGTAGGTAACCGGGAATTCCTGATCTGCGGCGCAGGCGCTGCCGGGCCGGCACTGGAGGGCGGTGTTGTCCGCACCGGCATGCGTGCTGTGAAGGGAGCTGTCTCTGCCATAACCCTCTCTGATGGTATCTTTCATCTGGAAACCATTGGGAACGGTACGCCGAAGGGAATTTGCGGCTCTGGCATCGTTGATATGATCGCGGAGCTGTTCCTGAACGGATGGCTGGATGTGAAGGGAAAATTCCGACCGGAGGCATCTGACCAGATCAGATGGCTGGGAGAAGAGTACGGGGTGGAGTACGCGCCCGGCCTTTTTTTCTGCCAATACGATATCGATGAATTTTTAAAGACAAAGGCTGCCGCCTATACGATGGTGGAATATGTCCTGACCATGGCCGGCATCTCTATGGATGAAATCCAGCGATTCTACGTGGCCGGCGCCTTCGGAACCCATGTGAATAAAGAATCTGCCGTCACCATCGGCCTTTATCCTGACATCGACCGTTCCCGGCTGATTTCTGCCGGCAACAGTTCTCTGAAGGGCGCCCGCCGCCTTCTGCTGGATATTGATTGTCTGAAAAAGCTGCCCGGCATCCTGGAAAATATGACCTATGTCCAGTTCGGCGATGTGGGGGATTTCCTCCATATCATGGTCGGAGCCACCGCCCTGCCCCACACAGATATTCAGCGGTATCCCTCTGTTATCAAAAAATTAAAAGACCGGGGTATTCTGCTGTAAGCTGAAAGAACCAAACCGTTTTCTGCGCATATGATAATGGTAAAGAAATTTGTGCAGGAGAATATATGGCAAAAGTTGTGATTGATGCCGGACATGGCGGCAGAGATCCGGGAGCGGTTTACAACGACCGCATGGAAAAAGATGACGCGCTGGACCTGGCCCTGGCAGTCGGCAGAATCCTGGCCGACCATGGCGTAGACGTATCCTATACCAGAACAACAGATATATACAATACCCCTTATGAAAAAGCAATGATGGGGAATAATGCCGATGCCGATTTATTTGTATCTTTTCACCGCAACGCCACGGTAAATCCCGGGGCGCTGAACGGGAGCGAGACGCTGGTATACGCAGACAGAGGCATTCCCGCCCAGCTGGCCAGAAACATTAATGAAAGGCTGGAACAGGCAGGTTTTCTGGACCGGGGCGTCACCGAGCGGCCAAACCTGGTGGTGCTGCGGCGGACCAGAATGCCGGCAGTTCTGGTGGAAGCAGGATTCATAGACAGTGAGACAGACAACCAGATTTTTGACGAAAATTTTCAGCAGATCGCTCAGGCCATCGCTGACGGTATCCTGGAAACACTGGGAGAAGAGACCGCACCCCAGTCCCAGAAACTGTACCGCGTCCAGGTAGGCTCCTACCGGAACAGCAATTATGCCAACCAGCTGCTGACCCAGCTGAAACAGGACGGCTTTCCTGCCTTTATCGTCTTTGAGGACGGCTATTACCGGGTGCAGGTGGGAGCTTTCCGCAATCTGGACAATGCGGTAAATATGGAGCGCCGTCTCCGCCAGTGGGGATACGATACCTTTATCACTACCTGAGATGACTGCACGAAGCCCCCGAATGAAAACATATATTCTCATTCGGGGGCTGTCTATTTACACTCTGACAATATACCCTTCTTTCCTCGGCTGTGCCTCCGGCACATCTCCTTTGATGTAGCCCAGAATACAGTTGCCGATTCCCACATAATTTCCCTCAATCCCCCATTCTTTCAGGAGCTGTTTGCCTTCTTCCGTCTCAAATACCTCTCTCGCCCTGTTAATCCAGCAGGAACCCAATCCGACGGCATGAGCGGCATTCAACAGGTTTCCCATCACCAGCGCGCCGTCTTCTCTGTAAGTGGGCACATCCGCATTGGCCAGAACGATGATGACTGTGGGCGCGCCGTAGAAGGGATCATTCCCGCCGCCCATTACAGCCGCGTTCATCTGAGACAGTTTCTTCACCAGCTCCGGTTCCTGCACCACCACCATAATCGGGGACTGACGGCCCATACCGGTGGGCGCGTAAGTTCCGGCTTCCAGCACCTGATTCAGTTCCTCATCCCTGATCTGCTCCGGCAGATAGGAACGGATGCTTCTGCGGGTTTCCAGAGACTTCAATACTTCATTCATCCTTCATTACCCCCTAACTTCTTTTCTGAAACTCTGTGTGACACTTGGGACAGGTTACGATAATTTTTCCCTTGCCTCTGGGCACACGGACTTTTTGCTTACAGGAAGGACATCTGTAAATATGATAAACCTTTCTCTGTTTCCATAAATCTTTCTGTTTCGACAGCCAGTAGCGGTATCTGGCAGTCGCCTGGGTATACCGGAGATTTTCCTCATAGCGTTTCTGATAATTTCTGGAAAACATCCGGAAGTAGCACAGCACCAGAAGGGCAAGCACCAGAATGCTTAAAATCCCCCATCCCAGGAACAGATTGATCACCATCAAGACCAGCGCCGCTGTTACCATAAAACGGGACAGCTGGTCAGCCCCGTAACGTCCGCTCATAAAGCGGGCAAATTTTTCACGCATACGTTATATCACCTCTGGTGATAGTATACAGGATAAATATGACATTTTTCTATACATATTCTAAAAAATATGAAAATTTTCCCGCTTACAGCACTGCCTCTATCAGCTGCCTGGTATATTCGTTCCGCGGATGGCGGATCACCTGGCCGGCGGCGCCCTCCTCCACGATTTTTCCCTTTTCCACCACCAGCACCCGGTCGCAGAAATTCTGTACCAGAGCCAGGTCATGGCAGATAAAAAGGTAGGACATGCCCTGCTGTTCCTTCAGGCCGGCCAGCAGCTCCATCACCTGTTTCTGCACTGTTACATCCAGGGCGCTGGTGGCCTCATCGCAGACCAGCAGCCGGGGGTCTGTGGCCAGCGCCCTGGCGATGGCCGCCCGCTGGCACTGGCCGCCGCTGACCTGATGGGGATACCGGTCTGCATATGTCCCGGGCAGTCCGCACATTTCCAGCAGTTCTATGACCCGGGCCTGCCGTTTTCCCCGCGGCAGGCCGATATTGCGCAGGCTCTCTTCGATGCCGCTGCCCAGGGTGCGGCGCGGGTCAAAGGAGGCCGCCGGAGACTGAAAAACCATCTGGAACTGACGGCAGATTTTCCGCAGTTTCGTTCCTCTCAGCCGGGTGATATCCTCTCCCTGAAAGAAGATCTCGCCTTCTGTAGCATCCAGCAGCCGGGTAACCAGCCTGGCCACAGTGCTTTTTCCGGAGCCGGATTCCCCCACGATGCCCAGGATCTCATTGGGATACAGCTGAAAGCTGATATGATCCACTGCCGCCAGCTCCGCCCGATCCTGCTGCCGGAAAACCCTTGTCAGATTTTTTACTTCCAGTACCGGCTTTCTCTCTTCCATCTGTTTCCTCCATGATCCTTTCGTCAATTTCTCTGCCCAATCCCTGCAGTTCTCTGTTTCTCAGGAAACGTGGCGCTGATTTTTGCTGCGCGAAGCACAGATATTTCTTTACAAAAATCGTGTACATAACACAAGCATATCGAGCTGCGCTGACGCATTTACTCCTGTGCTATCCCCCGGGCTGCTCCCGCCTCAGTCTCGGCACCGCCGCCAACAATTCTCTGGTGTATGCATTCTGCGGGGCGCCCAGCACCTGAGCGGCAGGCCCGTATTCCACCATATGGCCCTCCCGGAGAACCAGGACGCTGTCGGCCATCGCCTCGATCACGCCGATATTGTGGGTTACCAGAATGATCGCGGTGCCGTACAGCTGCCGCATCAGCAGCATTTCCTCCACCGCCTGTCTCTGCACTGTCACATCCAGGGCGCTGGTAGGCTCATCTGCCAATAGAACAACAGGGTTCAGCAGCATGGCCGCCGCGATTCCCACCCGCTGATTCATGCCGCCGGACAGCTGAAAGGGATAGCTGTCTAATATCCGCCTGCCGTCAGGCAGACCCAGTTTTTCCAGCAGCTCCAGCGCCCGGCTGTCGCTTTCCTTCCTGGTCACCTTCTCATGGGCGTCCAGCGCTTCATGGAGCTGGCTGCCGATGGTGCGGATCGGGCAGAAGGAAGCTCCCGTGTCCTGGAAAATCATGCCGATCCGGGCGCCCCGTATCTGCTCCATCTCTTTCTCCGGCAGATCCGGAAGATTTTTTCCTTCGAACCAGATATCGCCTCTGGTTACCATACCCTCCTGCCCCAGAATTCCCAGCGCTGCCCGGATCATCGTGCTCTTTCCGCTGCCCGATTCCCCGGCCACGCCCAGGATTTCCCCGGGCTTCAGGGAAAAACTGATATCCTGTACCACAGGATTCCCGTTATAGCAAATTTCTACCGAATCGTAAGTCAGCAATCCGTCCATTCTGTTTCCTGCCGTTCCTTTCTGAAAATATCCGGATGTTCTCCTTCCCCATGCGCCCGCCAGCTTTTCCTCTTTGGCGGCACGTCGGCTGCCAGGCGTGTGCAGGTTTCCTCTGAAAGCATTCCCTCAGGAACATTATTTCAGGAAATATCCAGATCCGCGGTAATCTCATAATAATCACAGGGATGGGCTGTCAGCCCGGTCACACTGGATTTGGAAATGATGCTCATCCGCAGATGGGAGCAGAACACATAGGCATTGTCATCCAGCATAGTCTGCTGCATTTCCACTGCCAGCTCACCCCGCCGCTCTGTATCGAAGGTCTGAGACATTTCCCGGGCCAGCTCCTCCAGCTGGTCACTGTGATAATGCCCCGCGTTCCGAACTGAGCTGTCCAGACAGCAGTAGGTGAAGAAATATTCCGGATCCCCGGTGGGGGCTGTCACGAAAGCGCTGACATAGATATCCCAGGCGCTGACATCGGCGCGTATGGTACTGTGGTCAGCCGTATTATTGATCACCACATCGAAGCCGATCTCTCCCAGCGTAGCCTGGGCTGCCTCTGCCAGCAGGGGCAGCTCCTGACGGCTGGGATAAGTCAGCCACCGCAGAGTCAGGGTCCGGCCGTCTTTCTCCCGGATGCCGTCTCCGTCCGTATCTGTCCAGCCGGCCTCCTCCAGCACCTGTTTCGCTCCCTCCGGGTCGTAAGTCTCTGCGGTCACAGCGTCGCCGCCGAAGGAGAAGCTGTCAGGAAATACGCCGGCAGCCGGATATCCGTTACCCCCCAGCAGTGTTTCCACAAAGCTGTCCTTGTCGATTCCCATGGCGATGGCCTTCCGCACCGCCGGGTCTTTTGTAATCTCACTCTCAAAATTCATCGTGCCGAAAAACACCCTGCTGGTCGCGCAGCTGGATAAGGTATATTGATCATTTTCAAATAAGGGATAGCTGGCATAGGGCATGCCGTATGCCGCGTCAATCTCGCCGGACTGAAGGGCCATGGTCAGGGTATCTCCGTCGGAAATGGTCCGCACTGTGATCTCATCGATTTTCGGCTCCCCGTTCCAGTAATTTTCATTTTTCACCAGTTCCAGCCTGGTGTCGGTCTCCAGTGACACAGCCTGATAAGGGCCAGTTCCCTGGACAATGCCTTCTTCTGTGATACCAGCCTCCATATCAATCACGCAGCCGTAGGGATCTGCCAGATAATTCATCAGTGCCGGAACCGCAGTCTCCGTCCTGATGGTGAGCTGCTGACCCTCCGCTGTGATCTCAGCGATGTGCAGATCTCCCGCTGCCCGTTCATGATTCTCTACCAGATGTTCCAGACATTCCTTCACCGCCTCTGCGTCCATATGGCGGCCGCTGGTAAAATACACATCGTCCCGCAGGGTAATCACCCAGGTCAGCTCATCCGTGTTTTCATAGCTTTCCGCCAGCCAGGGCTCGATCTCCATGGAATCGGAAAACCGGAACAACGTCTCCCCCACCCCGTAGCGGATGCAGGCCCAGCCGCCGCTGTCCCGGTGGGGATTGATATCTGCCTCGCCGTTTTCCGCGTTAAAGGTGGTGTCACCGAATACAAACCGTTTCACAGACGCCTGCTCTCCTTCGCTCCGGACATCTGTCCCCTCCTGGCCGCCCTGACCGCCGCAGCCTGCCAGAGAAAGGGCCAGAAGGCATAAAATCATGAAAATAGCAATCCTTGCTTTGTTCTTTTTTATCATTGCACACTCCTTGCACTATAGATCAATCCTGTTCATCCGCTCTCAGTTACGGCCCTCTCTCACGCCCCGGGCCGCCGCAAATCTCCGGCCGGCAGCCTTCGGGTCCATGTAATCTCTCACCGCGTCTCCCAGCAGGTTAAACAATACCACTGTCACAAAAATCGCCAGCCCGGGGGACAGCACCACCCAGGGACAGGTCTGGAGCATACTCCTTCCGCCGCTCATCATGCTGCCCCACTCCGCCGCGGGAGGCTGGGCGCCCAGCCCCAGAAAGGACAGGCCCGCCAGTTCCATCATCATCGTCCCGATATCCAGCACCGCCGTCACCAGGACAGGTCCGGCGATATTGGGCAAAATATGGAAGAAAATCACCCGGAGAGGATGGCTGCCTGACAGCCGGGAGGCCGCTATATAGTCCGAACTTTTCACAGTCAGTGTCTGACTTCTGGCAATTCTGGCGTATTTGGGCCAGCTGACCGCCGCCAGGGCAATCACCGCGTTCCGGATTCCTCCATTTAACACCGCGGCGATGGCCATGGCGAATACCAGGCTGGGAAAGGCCAGGCAGATATCCGAAATCCGCATCACAACCATATCCACACCGCCGCCCAGATAACCGCAGATCATGCCGATGGCAGTCCCTGTCACCCCGATCACAGCCACCAGGATCAGCGCAGAGGATATACTGGTCTGCCCTCCGATCAGCACCCTGGACAGCATATCCCGCCCATACCGGTCTGTCCCGAAGGGATGGGTCCGGCTGGGAGGCTGCAGCGCCGCAGAAAATTCCTGGGCATAGGGGTCATAAGGGCAGAGCTGCTCAGCAAACACGGTTGCCGCCAGCAGCAATAAGACCAGGACCAGAAAAACTGCCAGCCGCATCTTTGTACGGTCTCTCCTGATTTTCTGCCTGCGCACTGTCACGCCGGCTGTTTTCTCCCCCGGGCCGTTCATGCGCTTCATATTGTTCATGCTGTTCATATCATTCATACAGTTCACACCATTCACGTCCGATCACTTCCCAGACGGATTCTCGGATCCAGAAACCGATAAGAAATATCTGTTATCAGATTTATGGTCACATAGATCACCGCCATCCATACCACGTATGCCTGGATCACCGGATAATCCCGCATATTCATGGCATCCACCGCCATTTTTCCCACTCCGTCCCACATAAAGATCGATTCTACAATGGCAGTTCCGCCCAGCAGGCTTCCCACAGACAGGGCCAGCAGGGTGAGGATCGTGGAGAGACATGATTTCAGGACGCTCCTCCAGAGGGTGACAGAGAACTTCACCCCCCTGGCCCTGGCCCCCGTCACATAATCCCTGCTCAGTTCCTCCAGCACCGTGGCCCGGATCTGCCGCAGATACTTGGCCGACATGGCAATGGCCAGGGTCAGTGCCGGCAAAGCCGCGCTCTCCAGGCTGATGCCGTCAGAAATCACCGGAAAGATGTGAAACCGGATGGACAGCAGATACATCAGCAGCAGGGCTACAAAAAAATTGGGGAGGCTGTTTCCGATAAAACTGCATCCCCGAATCAGATAATCCGTCACCCTGTTCTGCCTGACAGCGGCCAGAATCCCCAGCGGAATGGAAATCACCACCGTCAGCGCCACTGACAGCGCCGTCAGCAGAAGGGTGGCCGGCAGCTTGGACACAAAGGTGGCAAACACATCATTGCCCGATACATAACTGGTTCCCAGATCCCCGGTGAGAAATCCTTTCAGCCAGTTACCATACTGGATCAGAAATGGCTGATCCAGTCCCAGTTCCTCCCTGCGGGCATCGACCACCTCCTGAGAGAGGGCTACACCCGAGGATTCCGCCTGCTGCAGCACCGCGTCACTCCCTGCCAGACGCATCATGGCAAAGGAAAGGAATGTGATGCCCAGCAGAATCGGAATCAGCAGAAGCAGCCGCTTGATCACATATTTTCCCATTTCATTCTCCCGCTCTTATTCAATGAACACCTTTCACCGCCTGAACCAGAAACATCGGAGTGGAGGCGTTGTTAATCCGCTCCTCCCTAGTCCATACCGTCCGCCAGATCTCCGGGTCTGCCTTCGCCTTCATTCCCAGACTGCCCAGAAAATCCATATCCCATCCCGGCCTGCTGACCGCAGACAGAGGCGCCTGGCAGGCTATGGCCTCCATAGCCGGAATATCGGTGCCGTCTGTTTCATTGGCCACGCCGGCCGCTTTGATGTTCTCCCGATCCTGTCGATACCCCTCTCTGGCTTCCTCATCATAAAGATACCGGTACCAGTTGGCATCAAAATTCATCAGAAGGCCGCCAGGCTTCAGCACCCGCTCCCACTCCCGATAAGCCTGATCCGGATGATACAGGTTCCAGGTAAGATTTCTGGATACAATCACATCAAAGGTATTTTCCTGAAAAGCCAGCTGTTCCGCATTCATTTCCATAAAACGGATCTTCCGGTTCCATTCCCCCGCATTGGTTCTGGCCTTCTCCAGCATGGAGCCGGTATAATCCACAGCCGTCACCTGATACCCCATCTCTGCCAGAATAATCGCAAAAAATCCGGGGCCTGTCCCGATATCCAGCACTGATATTTCCTCAGGCTGCCTGCCAGGGTAATGGCGGCTGATCCGTTCCGCCAGGGTACTTCCCCACACCCGATGCTGTCCGGAACGCAGCTCGCTCCGGTTCACCTCAGAATAGCCCGGCGCCCGGTTTGACCAGTAATTAATGTTCTCCTTCTCATATCCCTGATAATTTTCCATCGGTATCTCCCTCCCTGTCCTTTACGCATATGCCACGATCTTAAAAATCGGTGTGGGGTTATAAAATTCGTCCACATCACGGTAAATTCTCTTCCAGACGCCCGTATCCATCTTCACCTCGCGGAACCCGGCCCGGGTGAGCAGCTCCTGATCCCAGTATGGCCTGATACGCTGCGTTTCTTTCAGTTCCTCTTTAATTTCTTCATACTCTCCCATCAGTCTGGGAGAAATCAGTTTATGGGCATGATTCTCCGGCAGATTCTCCGCTTTCTTCTCATGACAGTAATCAGCGTCAAAATTGATCAGCAATCCGCCTGGTTTCAGCAGATCATGCCAGGAACGGTAAGCCGCGTCCAGATGAGGCAGCGTCCAGGTCAGATTCCGGGAAACGATAATGTCGAAAGTCCCCGGCGCAAACTGGGGTGCCTCCGCGTCCATCACATAAAAGTCTGCCTGGATGCCCATTTTTGCGGAAATTTTCTTCGCTTCCCCGATCATGTTTTCCGTCAGGTCAATCCCGGTCACCTGCTGTCCCGCCGCAGCCAGCAGCAGGGCAAAAAAGCCGGTCCCCGTCCCCACATCCAGGATCTGAAGCCTCTGATCCCGGGGAATATACTGCTGAAACTCCCGCAGCCACAGGTCATGCTTCTCACTTTCAAACTCCCTCACCCGCTGCGCGGCAAAGGTTTCCGCCCGCTGGGACCAGTAATCTGTAATTTTATTTTTCAGTCCGTCCATCGCTATCCGGCCCTCCTGTCCAAAATCACCCAATCGGTCATTCAAACAGACCCTTTTGGGGGTACTGACAATATATTAACATACTGCCAAAGACACCGTAAGCCCCCGGGGGGGATGAAAATTGTGAAAAAAGAGGGAAAAATAAGAAGCAGTATGAATCGCGTGTCTCATAACTGCTTCATTTTTCGCTGCGTCAATATGCCATTGGACAGCATGATAGGCGCCGTCACAATCAAGGTTCATAATATAAGCAGCGATAATTTCCACATTTTCTACGCCAATAAACTGAAAACCATTGGAAATAGCGGCCTTTACCATGCCCTGTGATGAAAATCCGTATACACTGATTTTAATAGTCTGCCGCAGAAACATAAAATTTTCAAATAAATTCCTGCGGCGCATAATATGTGACAGTATCTGTAATCCCCGCTACTGTAATATCTGAATACTCAGGTCTGAAATCAGCAGCTGCATATTTTCTGTCTCATACACCCGGAACTCAAATCCCGGGGCGTTTTCCGTCAGGGTGAAGGGCAGTTCGACGGTGTACGCGCCCAGCTCTGACAGTTCTTCCGCTGTCAGGGTCACCTGGCCGTAGACCTGCTCGCCGCCGCCCCTGGATACGTCTATGGTGACAGATTCTTCTCCTGTTTTCTCTTTCCAGCCGTCTTTCAGCTGGATGGTTACCTTCGCCAGATAGGAGCCGGGGATCAGCTCGGTATAGGGGCCGCATACCACATAGCCCTCGCTTCCACCGGTGTCAAATACCGTCTCCCCCGCTTCGAGATTACTCATATTTTCCAGAGTGGCCGATTCCACATAACCAGTATACCGGTCCTCTGGGATATGGAAGATCCGGATGCCGCCGCCGGTATAGCCCAGCCGGGCGATCTCCACAGCATACTTTGCGTTCGCGATCAGCCGGCCCAGCGCAGTGGAGGCGTCATCCTTTCTGATTGTGCTGAATTCCTTCACCAGCTCAAATTCATCGAATACCCGGCTGTACAGTTCCACCTCATAAGCGTATTTATCCGGCTCGGAGAAATACCGGCCCCACACGTTGCTGTTCATCACCAGATATTTCCGGTTGCGGTTCTCCCCCTTTACCATCAGCCGGTCATCCCGGATGACGAACTGGTCGAAAAAGGAGACGCCCTCTGTGTCCAGGGAATCTACCCCGTCAGATACCGCATTGTCCGCTGTGATCTGATGCTCCGCACAGTATTTCACTGCTACCTGCTGGGTATCATCCAGCTTCTGGGTAAACAGTTCCACCGCCATCAGCGCCGCCATGCTCAGCACAACAATGCCGGAAAAAAACGCCATGCATACAGACAGTGTCCGCCGGAGGGCCGCCCTCCTGCCCGGAGCGAAGAGAGCCCTGCACCATTGTGCCACCTGCAGGAGGCCCACAGAGCCGATCATCAGGAATACCTGATAGATGGGCAGGCCCCAGCGGATCCAGTAAAGAGCCAGACAGCTCAGGCAGACCCAGTAAATCAGCAGAAAACCGATGCCTACAGATTCTCCTTTCCGCTCTTTCATCAGAATCCCCGCTCCCAAAACCAGGAAAACAGCGAATTCATAGCCGGCATAGTCCAGGAAAGAGGTGATATAAAACCAGAGATTCAGCCAGAAACCCTGAGGCTCCACGCTCAGATGGTCATGCTCCGCCTGCCAGAAGAGGGTTTCGATCGTCGCCTCGTATTTAATAAAAAGAGCCGGCGAACAGAGGAATGTAAACAGGACAAAGGCCCCTGCTGCCAGGAACCCATGGGCAAAAAAATGCTTCCAGCTTTTTTTCCGGATGCTCGCCATCGTAACGGCCAGGGCAATTCCCAGTGTCAGGGCCGCCCCTGAATATTTAACGGACACGGAAAGCCCGGTGAAAAAACACATCAGCAGCAGGTTTCTGACAGAAGGCTTCTCCACATAGTACACCCCGAACAATGCCGCCGCCAGCATGACGCAGGTCAGAGGAATATCTGCGGAGGCGTACTGGGAATGAATGACAAACAGGGGAAAAATCGCTGTCAGAAACGCGCCGATCAGGCCGGCATTTTTTTTAATCTTCTCCAGAATCAGATAGACCAGCACAATCGCCGCACTGCCAAAGAAAATGGATATACAGCGGGACAGCAGATAAAGCACCGCCGGATTCTGCTCATAGACCAGCTCCACCGGCATATGAAGCTTTACCGCCGCATACAGCTGATACAAAATGGCGCTCATATACATCATCAGATGGCCGGGCCACTGGAAAATATCCTCCGGCGGCAGCCATGTATGATTTTCAATCATATACATGGCGCCATCCACGATCTGCCATTCATCCGGGTGGAGGAGAAGGGGAAGGCCCCAGGCTCGGCCATACAGCCGAAGACCGGCCCCCAGCGCCGTGATGGCAATCAGTATGTAAATCTTCCGGTCTATTTTTTTGAAATATTCTACCATTGACATGACTCCCGATTTCTATGATTTATCGAAGCCATTGTACCATAAATCCTTCTTGCAGGCCAGCGCTTCTTTTTGCACATATCCCTCCCGCTCATATCAGCGCATATCACTCTGCCGCATATATCTCTGCCGCACAACCCGCTGTCAGCTCTCTCCCGCCAGATACGCTCCCGTCATGCGCACTGCCTGTTTCTAGCATAAAGCCGTCAGTCCCCTCCTCAAAGCCGGGATAATTGTCAAAATGTCTGTTTTTCACCTTACAGATCAGCTGTGTCATCGTTCCCATGGGACAGTAAACACACCAGCCGCCTTAGATCCTGCTCCCCGGCAAAGACCAGACAGGTGTTCCGGAGCATCTGAAAAAATATCACAAAGAGAAAATAAAGAGAAAAATTTAGTAACAGGAAAATGTAGCGCTGATAAGGAAAATCACATGTTAACAGGAAACAACAGTTTTAGTAAAACACGCTGAGCATTCTGTTCGCTATCAAAGCTGAAGTAACGCCGTACTCCTTTCCCATCATACAATTCAAATTCCGATTTAAAAATTTTTAAATGATAATCCAACTGCTTCAGAGAAGAATAAAGAGCTAATTCCCA
The DNA here is from genome assembly GCA_904397815.1 of Candidatus Paralachnospira sangeri. GTDB lineage: Bacteria > Bacillota > Clostridia > Lachnospirales > Lachnospiraceae > Paralachnospira_A > Paralachnospira_A sangeri. Next base: position 34,649 of record CAJFOT010000065.1, on the reverse strand, counting down.
TTCCGTTCTATTATTCAATTCCCTTTTGGAAATTCTTTCATAGAGCCATCCAAATTCAGCATAATCAAAGCCATTTTCCAAAAACCTCAACCACAGGTTGACTTTTTGCGGGAAGCTTAATATGTCCAAATAATTTTCCTGTTCCTGATCTTCTAAAATATTTCCATAGCAGTAGCAGGTGTTCTGATGCAGCCACGGTATATGTTCCTGCTCAAAGATTTTACACAGATCCCATCCTGCCACAAGAACCCCGCTCTGCCAGTCCATATTTTTGCAGAGTAAACTCACCGCTGCGGCATCTGCCACATCGGCACATTGTATCCGCAGACAAAGAGAGCTGATACTGTCTGCATAACGCCCTGAAACCGTTTTTTGAACCATATAAAATTTATCATTTTGCTGATCCAATGACAATTCTACGGTTTCCTGGGTAGAAAGCTCTGTGCCAAAGATGCTGATTTTCCACTTCTGACGGAGTATAATAAGATACCCGCCAAATATTTGCCAAAAATCCTGATCGGAAAACGCAAAATCACAAAAGAGAATATAAAAACTATGTGTGTCTTTCTCTATCTCAGCACTGCTACGCGGAATGGTATGTGTCCATGCACAAAGATCGCTCAGAAATTGCAACAAAATCTTCATTGTTACACTGTCTTTAAAATGGGGGGATGAGATTTCCTCCCTCTGTGATTCTCTGAAAAAGTGCATCTCCTTCATAACCGCTTCCTCAATGTTATAAAATACCCATGCGCTGCGCAATCTCAATGTTCACCTTCAGCACATTAACAGTTTCCTCACCAAAAATGTGAAGAACTTTTCCCTGTGTATTTTCCTCCACAATGCCCCTAAGCTCTTCCTCACTTAAACCAGATGCCTCCGCAATCCTGGGAATCTGCACTTCCGCAGAAGCAGGAGAAATGTGCGGATCCAAACCGGACCCAGAAGCCGTCAGTAAATCTGTGGGAATATCCTCACGTTTTACATCGGGATTCTTTTCCAAAAACGCCTCTATATCTGCCTCTGCACGCTCAACCAAAGCCGGGTTTGTCGCCGCATAGTTGTTAGAGCCAGAGCCAAGGCCGGCAAACTCTGTCCCATCATTGTAGTATTGCTTTCCATCCTCACCTTCCACATAAACATTATAATGATATGCAGACGGGCGGCTCCACATATAATAATCCTCAGTAAACTCTTGACCGACATATTCCGCGCCGACTGTCTGATCATTGACAGTGATTAAATTTCCACCTGCCTGATGGGGGAAAATCAGGGCAGACAATCCCGTCAGCAGGCAGGGAAACAAAAGTCCGCATACCAGCATCAGGACAACTGTGACACCGATCATTTGACGTGCGCCATGCAATACAGATTTGATAGATTCTTTCATGATATAACCTACCTTTCCTTAAAATCCAACCATTCCAATAGCTGTGAGCATTGGAGCAATCAACATATCAATGATTTTGATTCCTATAAATGGAGTTATGATACCGCCTAATCCATAGATCATCATATTCCTTGCCAGCAGTTTTCCCGACGACATCGGGCGATATTTTACGCCCTTCATAGCCAGGGGGATCAGACAGGGGATAATGATCGCATTAAAGATCAGCGCTGACAAAATTGCGCTGTAAGGCGTCGTCAGACGCATAATGTTCAAAATACTTAACTGTGGGATCGCCAGCATAAACATTGCGGGAATAATCGCAAAATATTTTGCAATATCGTTTGCAATAGAAAACGTCGTCAAACTACCTCTTGTAATCAGAAGCTGCTTACCAATCTCAACAACTTCCAGGATTTTAGTAGGATCAGAGTCCAAGTCTACCATATTAGCAGCTTCTTTAGCGGCGGTAGTACCGCTGTTCATAGCAAGGCCCACATTCGCCTGTGCCAGCGCAGGCGCATCATTGGTGCCATCACCAGTCATCGCAACGATTTTTCCCTCTGCCTGTTCCTTTTTGATTACATTAATCTTATCTTCAGGCCTGCACTCAGCAATAAAGCCATCCACACCCGCTTCTTTTGCAATTGTGGCCGCAGTCAATGGATTATCACCGGTACACATAATAGTTTTGATGCCAATGGCGCGTAAGCGCTCAAACCGCTCCACCATACCGGGCTTTACAGTATCTTTCAGATAAATCACACCCAAAATTCGATTATTTTCACAGACTGTCAGCGGTGTACCGCCAAGGCTGGAAATTTTATTTACCTGATCATGCAGATCAGCGGGAATCACCCCTCCCATCGATTTCACATATTGTTCAATGGCTTCTGCCGCTCCCTTTCGCACCTTTGTGCCGTCAGGCAGATCCACACCACTCATTCGGGTCTGAGCTGTAAATTCAATATACGTAGCCTCCACAATTTCCTGGCTCGTATCTCCCAGATGCCGGGTGAGTTCCAATGTAGATTTTCCCTCCGGCGTATCATCATGAAAGCTCGTCAAAGCGGCACAGCGGATTAATTCGCTGCGATGTGTGCCGCCTACGGGAAAGAAATCAGCAGCCAGCCGATTGCCGTAGGTGATTGTACCCGTTTTGTCCAGGATCATAGTATCCACATCTCCACAAGCTTCCACCGCTTTGCCGGACATTGCAATCACATTAAATCGTGTTACCCGATCCATACCCGCAATACCTATGGCAGAAAGAAGTCCGCCAATGGTTGTAGGAATCAAGCAGACAGTTAACGCAATCAAAGTCGACGTCTGAAGTTGCACTCCTGAATACAGTCCAATCGGATACAGTGTTACAATGACAATTAAGAAAATAATGGTCAATGACACCAAAAGGGTATTGAGCGCAATTTCGTTGGGTGTCTTTTTACGGGACGCCCCTTCTACCAGCGCAATCATCCGGTCTAGAAAGCTGTTGCCCGCATCGGAAGTAATACGAATTTTCAGCCAATCAGACACAATCGTTGTGCCTCCGGTCACTGAACAGAAATCTCCGCCGGACTCCCGCACTACAGGGGCAGATTCACCTGTAATGGCAGATTCATCTACCGAAGCAATTCCTTCAATAACTTCTCCGTCTCCAGGGATAATCTCACCTGCGGACACCAACACTACATCACCTTTTTTCAGTTCACTAGACAGAACAGTTTTTTCTGTACCATCCTCCATCAACAGACGAGCCTTGGTATCCTTCTGCGTTTTTTTCAAGCTTGCGGCCTGCGCTTTGCCTCGACCTTCTGCCACCGATTCCGCAAAATTTGCAAACAGAACCGTAATAAACAGCACCGCACAGACAATAATATTGTATACTCTTAAATTTGCGCCTGTACTGGTATCCCCAAAAAGACCAGGGAAAAACGAAAGCACAAGTGTGATAAAAAAGCCAACCTCTACGACAAACATGACTGGATTTTTCATCATGTAAACAGGATTCAGTTTTATAAAGGAGCCAATGATTGCCTGACGAAAGATTTCAGGCGTAATCAGCTTCTGATTCCTTTTGCTCATGGTGGTTCCTCCTTATGACCAAAGAGTTAAATGCTCTGCAACAGGGCCAAGCGCCAGCACCGGGAAGAAGGTCAGCGCCGCAAAAATGTAAACGACAAATATCAAAATAACCGCAAAGCCTACAGTATCTGTATGCAGTGTGCCGCTTGATTCATTAACAAATCTCTTTTTCATCAGCGACCCCGCAATAGCAAGCTGTAATACCATTGAGAGATAACGGCCGAAAAACATAACGATACCCGTAGTGATATTCCAGAACAACGTATTATCCGCCAATCCCTCAAAACCGGAACCATTATTGGCAGCGGATGAGGCAAATTCATATAGAACCTGTGAAAGTCCATGGTAGCCGGGGTTGGTAATGCCGGCTAAACCATCCGGCGTACCTACTGCAAGCGCAGAGAAGGCCAGAATCAGCAGTGGATGAATGATGATGCACAGGGCTGCCAGCTTCATCTCACGGCCTTCAATCTTTTTGCCGAGATATTCCGGCGTACGACCGATCATCAATCCGCAAATAAAAACTGCCAGGATCGCATAAGTGATCATATTCATAAGGCCGACTCCCTTGCCGCCGAACACCACATTAAGCATCATGTGGAGCATAGGTATCATACCGCCCAATGGAGTCAGCGTGTCGTGCATATTATTGACGGTTCCTGTCGTAAAAGAAGTAGTAACAGTTGTAAACAGGGAGGACTGGGCCACACCAAACCGGACTTCCTTTCCTTCCATACTGCCCATCGCCTGACTAAGCCCTGCGTCAGCCAACACTGGATTGCCCTGACTTTCTGCCCAAAAGCAAATACCCAATCCAATCAGAAACAAAATTCCCATAGCGGCAAAGATACTGCGTCCCTCCCGGCCATACATCCGTTCCGTCAGACTTCTGCGGACTTTGCTTTTTGATGTTGCGGCACTCGTACTATCTGAAGCAGCCACCGCCATCTCACGCTTACGATCCCGAATCATTTTGCCAAATGTAATCACGCAGGCTCCCGGCAGAATCATCATAGAATACAATTCGATCAAATTAGAAAGGATAGTCGGATTTTCAATCGGTGTCGCTGAATTTGCGCCTAAAAAACCGCCTCCGTTTGTACCGAGATGCTTTATAATTTCCAGAGCCGCCACAGGCCCCATGGCGATTACCTGCTTTGCCCCTTCAATGGTTTCTACCACCACATTTCCAGAAAAATTCTGCGGGACACCCTGCCACACAAGCAGCAATCCGCCGATAATAGAGAAAGGAAGTAATACGCGGGTTGTAATGCGGACAAGATCCTCAAAAAAGTTGCCGACATTATCTTTTGTTCTGCCTGCCAAGCCGCGAATAAAAGCAACGCATGCTGCATAACCGCTGGCAGCCGATACAAACATCATGAAAATAATGACCATCATCTGTGACAAATAGGACAGACCCGACTCACCGGAATAGTGCTGCAAATTGGTATTAGTCATAAAACTAATAATGGTATTGAAAGACAGTGATGCTTCCATTCCCCCAATGCCGTTTGGATTCAGTAATCCAACACTTTGAATTCGCAGAATAATATATCCCAACAGTATCATAATTCCGTTTGTCGCAACTAAAGAAATGGCATATTTCTTCCAGTTCATCCCGTTTTTAGGATTAATGCCACAGACTTTATAAATAGCGCCGTCTACCCGGTCCAATACCGGGTCAGCGAAAGTACGTTTTCCGGCGGCAACATGATACATGTAAATACCAACCGGAATAACCATGATCAAATAAATGAGAATAGTTAAGGCAATTTGTAACATCTGGTTTTCCTCCTATTGGCCTTAAAACTTTTCCGGGTGAAGAAGCGCATAGACCAAATAAACACCCAGCAGTAAAACAATGATTCCTAAAATAATCATGGTTCTTCCTCCTTATTCATTTCTATCCACCTGTTTCTGACACCATCGGATCAGCAATATTATTGAACCAATACAGCCCGCTAATACGGCGAGCATGATGAAATCCATCATAAAGATTTCCTCCTCTCTGTTTTTCTGGATAGAATCCTATCACATAAACCGTGAAGGTGCGCTTAACATTTTACTGCGAGAATTAAAAGCATATAAAGGTGGTTCAAAAATAAACAACCGCCCGCAAAAGCGGACGGTTGTAAAAGCCTAAATTCATTGCCGAAGCATGCGATATCCTACACCAATATGGGTTTGAATGTATTTAGGGGCAGATGAATCTCTTTCTATCTTCTTGCGCAAGGTAGCCATAAAAACGCGCAAAGAAGGAATATCAGCGGCGACGGCAGTTCCCCATACTTCTTTGAGGATATAATTGTGTGTCAGTACCTTTCCCGTGTTTTTTGCGAGTACGCACAGAAGTTTATATTCGATGGGAGTTAAATGGATCTCCTTGCCTTCCATATAAGCACATCCTGCCGCATAATCAATGCTTAGTTCGCCATTCTGATATAAAGCTGACTGAGCTGACGCGGCAGTTTCGCCATTTCTGCCGCGGCGTAAAGCTACACGAAGCCTGGCCAAAAATTCATCAATGCTGAAAGGTTTTGTCAGGTAATCGTCTGCCCCGGCATCCAGAGCTTCCACTTTATCCTGATCCTCACTCCGAGCGCTCACGATGATAATTGGTACACCGCTCCATCCTCGAACTTTACGGATAATTTCCACCCCGTCCATATCAGGCAGCCCTAAATCTAAAATAATTACGTCAGGATTATAGGAAACAGCATCCATAATAGCGCTTGTACCGTTTTTTGCAGTATGATACTGATATTCTTGTGTGTCTAATGTAGTACGAATTAAATTTGTGATAGCAGGATCATCCTCTACCACCAAAATTTTAGGCTTATACATTTTTAATTTTTACCTCCTCTAAAGGCAATGTAAAGGACAGCACTGCCCCATTCGGCTGATTGTCTTGAACCTCGATAGAACCGCCGTGTGCTTCCACAATCGATTTGCACAAACTCAGTCCCAACCCAAGCCCCCGTCGGCTGTCTGTACTGATGCCGTCTTTGTTCGCTGTATAAAACATTTCAAAAAGATGCTGCTTTGCCTCATCAGATATGCCCGGACCATCATCCGAAACATAGACACGCACCATATTATTTTCCTTTTTTGCCGACAGGCAGATATGCGAACCTTCAGGCGTGTATTTAATGGCATTATTTACAATATTGATAATAACCTGTATAATCAAACGAGCATCCATATTGACCATCAGCATATCATCTGAAAGATCCACTTGAATCTCATGTTCTGCTGCCCTGCGATCCACATGAGAAAGAGCCTCATGAAAAATATCTCCAATCAGCTCTGCGCTAGGCCGCAGCGGCATGGTTCCGTTTTCAATCCTGGTAATGGCAAGCAGGTTCTCTGTCAGATTAATCAACCACATCGAATCATCATAAATGGAACGGTACATTTCCTGCTTCTTGTTTTCGTCCAGAGAAAAACTTTTCTTCATCAACATACCTGCATTTCCGCTGATACCCGTCAGCGGTGTGCGTAAATCATGTGAGATAGCACGCAGCAGGTTAGCGCGCAGCTGTTCCCTCTGCGTTTCCATTTCTGCCGCCTGCTTTTCCGCCCGTAGTTTGCGTCGTTCCAAAATCAGACCGCACTCATCCAACATAGAAATCATCAGGTTTTTCTCAAAAGCATCCAGGGTCGGATAAAACTTAAACGGTATGCCGACTACCGCCATAACCTCCTGATTCCCCCTGACAGACAGATACAGGTTTTGCGCATGGGACAGAGTATTGGTCGTAGCGCCTGCATGTTTGTCATTTTTAGCTACCCAATCTGCCACCCCCAATTCTTCCGCTGTTATCCTGCTCAAAATCTGCTCTGATTCAGAGACAGGAGATACATGGAAACAAATTTGCTTATCTTTTTCTAATAACGCATATAAAATAGGCCGATCCAGAAGAGACTGAAGCTGTTCCGCAGCAATTTGAATAATCTCCTGTTCATTTTGACCCTGCTGCATTTTCTGATTGCTGTTCATTAAAAGTTCCATGTAATAAGCCCGTTGGGCAGATTGCCGCGCCTGCCGTTTTACGCGCGTAGCGAGAGAACAGGAAAGACAGCTTGCTGACAGCATCACCAAAAAAGTGACAGGATAGTTCGGATCAAGTGCCGTCAAGGAAAAACGGGGAATCGTAAAGAAAAAGTTAAATGAGATGACGCTCATCAACGAAACCAGTATTCCATATAAATACCCATTTGTCCATACCGCCGTGAGCAAAACGCCCAACAGATAAACGATAATAATATTTGCTTCACGCAGACCAAATTCATAGAACAAAAAACCTATACATGTGGCGGCAGCCGTAAGCAGTATAGATTTCCCCAAATCTTTCCAGTTTAATACCTGTTCCGGTTTTCGGAGCAACGCTCTCTTTTTATTATACAAAGGCTGAATGTCAGGAATAATATAAATATCCACATTTTCCATCCTGCTGGTAAGTCGGTCGACCAGCGTTTTACATTTCATAAAAGGTGATGTATGGTGGTTTGTTCGGCCCAGCACAATTTTTGTGACTCCGCTGACCTTGGCATACTCGGCAATTTGTACAGCGGGATCTTCGCCATACACTGTGGCAATCCGCGCTCCTAGCTGTTCCGCCAAACGCATATTTTCTCGCAGCCGTTTCAAATTATCGCCTTTTAATTCTTTCGTTTCAGCAGTTTCCACAAACAGCGCTGTGAAGCTGCTGTGAAAAGCCTCGGACATGCGGGCCGCCGTACGAATCACCTTTGCGTTGGATGGCGCACTGGAAATACAGGTCAGGATATGCTCTCCCGCTTTGGCGGCAGTCTCATTTTCTGCTTTTTGTGCCTTCTTGCTCAGCTGATCTGCTGTACGGCGCAGCGCAATCTCCCGAAGAGCCGCCAAATTATCTCTGGTAAAAAAATGATTCAATGCGCGGGACGCCTGCTGCTTTTGATACACCTTGCCAGATTGCAGACGCATGATCAGATCATCTGGCTCAATATCTACCAGCTCCACTTGGTCGGCAAAATCAAAAACCGAATCTGGGATGCGCTCGCTGACAGCAATATGCGTAATAGATTCCACAAGGTCATTCAGGGATTCCAAATGCTGAACATTTACTGTAGTGTACACACAGATGCCGGCCCGCAGCAATTCCTCTACATCCTGGTATCTTTTCGCATGGCGACATCCGGCAGCATTGCTGTGTGCAAGTTCATCCACCAATAAAATGTTTGGATGTCGCTTCAAAGCAGCATCCAAATCCAGTTCTTTTAATGTAATTCCTTTATATTCAACAATTTTTTCAGGCAGCTGCTCCAATCCATCCAGCAATGCCAGCGTATCAGGACGAGTATGACGTTCGATATAGCCGACAACAACATCGATACCCCTTTTTTGGGCCTGATGAGCAGCTTCCAGCATAGCATAGGTTTTGCCTACACCCGCCGCATATCCAAAAAAAATTTTCAGGTGGCCTTTTGGGGGAGGATCTGAGAGGCATTGCATTTGTGTATGATAACTTCCCACTATTATTTCCCTCCTTGCGTTTGATAGCTTATTATAACACGGGCGGCCTTGCCATGCTATAAAAATGATGGCTCTGACCTTAAGACAGTATTAAGATACTTGAGATATGCGCAAGATTCCTCTGGTACAACAAGCTCATTTTACGTCGTTTATATAGAATTCCTGAAAAATATCAAAAGATTTATTGCCTTTGACATGACTTCTGTATTACAATAAAAATACTATTAATTAAAGAATAGAAAGCGAGATTCATGCCATGTCCGAAAATGAAAAATCCTTTGCGCCTACACTTTCCGGCAGCATTCTGCTGACTGCCTGTTCCTGTGACTGGAATTTGTTCCGGATGCAGTTTTTCAATGACTGGAATGTGAAAATTGACGCGGAACCAGTGTCTGACAATTTAATTTTTAACTTGGGTGAAGTGACTATCACATTCTCTTTGATAAATGAATTAGTGCCTCAGGCCTGGGAAACAGCAGAAAACAACTATCTTTGGCCTGAAGCAGCCGATGTCATTCAGACCCACCGGGCACACATCGTGCTAGGTGTAATCGGTGCCGAGCATCCACTTCAACGCCACATTTTATTTACGATGGCCGCTGCCAGCATGATGCATCAGAAACATGCCATCGGTCTGTACCAATACCCGGTAACCAGAAAGGCATCTGACTACATCGAGGCTGCCATGTCTCTGAACCAAGATAACTTCCCCATCACTAACTGGGTTTACACTGGTTTTTATAAAAGAAACGCTAACCTTTTGTGCTGCTATACATACGGTCTGGAACAGTTCGGCAAGGAAGAAATAGAAATTTTGGATAGCTCTGCGGATATGATTATGATATATCAATTTATTTACCAAATCATTGGCTATCTCATCGTCCAGAACGGCCAACTGAATGATGGTGAAGCTATCGGCTTTTCTAATCAGCGCACTTATAGTGTCACCCGATCACCAGGAACCGTGATGAAAGGGATCACAGTCAAAATTGATTTCTAAGATGGAAAATAGAATTTTACTGTGAACAGGATATGATGATAAAAAAGAGGAAAATCTCTCATGAGATTTTCCTCAGATTAATTTACCCATCTTTTTCAGTTCCGCCTTCTGTTCCGACGTCACCCGGTAGGATTCCCGCATTTTCTGGAGAACTTTTCGATAAGTAAAGGCATCCAAATGATGAGCCCCCTTCAGATATGCCATAGTACGTATGGGAAATTTAACGCCCAGTTCCGCAAAAGCCCAAGCTACGGCCATTCGGGCATAATAGCCCTCATGACAGACCCCGTCTAAAACCTGAATGACCTGATCAGCATATGCCTCAGTAATATAATGACGGAGCAGCATCACCACACCAAAGCGCACCTCATATTCTCTTTTCGAGCAGGTATAAGGAAGGATCAAATTCCAAACTGCCGACATATCTTCTTTTTTTATTTTCAGGGTAAAACAGAAAGTGTCACAAACTGCCCAGCTGTCAATCTTTGGAACAAATTCCCGAACCAGTGGGAATTTATCTTTCATTGGCATTCCGGCATAAGCCAGTACCAGTCCTTTTAATAGTATTTCTTCCTGATATTCCTCCAGGCCATTCTCCCAATAAGACTGCCAGTCTTCTTTTGCGACAGTTCTGGCCAACTTTCGCAGCTGAGGTATCCGTACCCCCAGCAAAGGATGCCCGGCATCAGGACAGAGTTTCTGGTTAAAGTTTTTATATTCCTCCTCTGCCATTTCCATTAACTGATCTCGAATTTCCTGTATAGTCATGATTTATTTTCTCCTTTGTCATAACATTCTCAATAAACGCCGCATCTATTATTTGACTTGTTTTCCTAACAATGATTTGCTATACTGGTATCAGTTAGCAGCTAGGGGTGCTGAAAAGCTGAGAATCATAACCCTCACTACTTGAACCGGATAATACCGGCGTAAGGAAGCGAAGCGACAGAATTACACTACATATTATCATTCTGGATTTTCACTGCCCCCTCCTGCAAAATTTTTTGTATAGGAGGTCTTTTTATGTCACTCTTTTTCTATTTTGATGAAGGATATTACTATCCTACCACTGCCGGTACTGTCCTGCTGGTGGTGCTGGCCGCCGCAGCGCTGATTCTGGCCGCTGTCATTTTCGGCAAAAGCCGGGACAGGAAAGGGGCGAAGCCTTTCTCCATCAAACGGCTGACATTCTCTGCCATGGCCATCGCCCTGGCCTATGTCACATCCTATATCCGCCTGTTTGATCTGCCCTACGGCGGCTCCGTCACTCTGTTCAGCATGCTGTTTATCTGTCTGGTCGGCTACTGGTACGGCCCCAAGGCGGGACTGCTGACCGGCTTCGCCTTCAGCATCCTTCAGTTTCTCCAGCAGCCCTATATCCTGACACCTCTCCAGGTATGCCTGGACTATTTCTTCGCCTTCACCGCCCTGGGCCTGTCCGGTTTTTTCCGGAATATGAAAAACGGCCTGGTGATCGGCTATATCGCAGGCGCCCTGGTCAGAGGACTGTGCCATACCATCGGCGGATATTTATTCTGGATGTCCTACATGCCGGATAATTTCCCCCAGTCCCTGGCAGCTGTTTACCCTATTGTCTATAACTATTCCTACATTGTTCTGGAGGCAGTGATCACTGTGATCATCCTCTCCATTCCCGCGGTGAAATCCGCGATGAAAAAGGTGCGGGAGCTGGCACAGGCCTGAAAAACCGGCTGTCTCCCAGAAAAAAGGCTGCCCGCAGGCAGCCTTTTATTACTGCAAAATGTTCTGATCATCCTTTCCAGAGGCTGTGCAGGTTGCAGTAAGCGTAAACTGCCTCAACCTCATCTCCCTCGCAGATTGCGAAACATGCCTTCGGCGCGTCACCGGGATGCAGGATTTTCCGCTGATTTCCCTGCTTCGTCTGAAGGGAAATCCATTCAATGTAATGCTCCGGCAGCATCGGATGCTCAGTGGCCCCCACCGTCACCAGCACCTTGCCCCCTTCCACCTGATACACAGGAACATGCTTTTCCGCCGCCGCGTCTGTCGTGCCGGGAATAATCTCTTTCATCTTCTCCCCGCAGCACACAACCGGCACGCCGCTGTCCTTTACCATGGCAATGATGTTTCCGCAATGCTCACAAATGAAAAATCTCTGCTCCATTTTCTACCTCCTGCTTTTTTATGTTTACTGTTACCCAGATTATAACACACGATACGACAAAAAACTACCGCTAAATATTTATGTTTAAAACAGGCGGAGAGAATTTTCCCTCCGCCTGTTTCAGCACGCTAAGTTTTTCATTTAAAATATCAATAATTATTTCTGAGCTGCCTTCATAGCTCTCTCATGATTTTCCTGCGCATATCTTGCTGCGTCAGCGTCTTTAATCTTATAGCCAAATCCTAAGATAATCGCTGCTGCCAGATATACACATGCAGGAATCAGGAATGTTACGTCCATAAATTCGCTGACCCATGCAGCTGTCGGTGTGAAGCCTGCCACATAGCCGGTAGCACCCAGCAGATACAGACCAATACTTCCGCCTAAAGCCATACCGATTTTCATCGGCGGAGATGCCAGACCAGCCGCAACAGCTCTGGTATCCTTGCCTGTTTTCCACAGATAATACTCGCCGCAGTCCAGATACATTGTCACGATATAAGGTGTGTATGTATAAATACCGAAGGATGTAACTGCCATACACAGGATGTAGAAATACCAGCTGATCTCACCAAGAACGGAGATTGCCGCAAGGCCGATGGCAAAGGTTGTAAAACCGAACACACAGGATCTCTTTTTGCCCATCTTTGCGCCGACTTTAGGCATGATCATTGCAGCAATCAAACCTACAATAGCGGAACAAAAACTTGCTATTGACAGTTTTGTAAAATCACCTACAACGTAAATAAAGTAATATGTGTAATTCGCCTGATAAATATACTGGCCTACATACAGAACGGTCTGAGCCAGAAACAGTACCATCAGCTGCGGATTTTTGAACATGGTATTAATCATATCACCGACAGATACCTGAGAAGCGCCTGTTGCGTTTTTATCTACAGGAGCGTCCTTGCCGTCAGCTGCTCTGGCGATTCTTCCCATTGCCCAGGGCATCGGAAGCATAAACACGAATGCTACTACAAAATAATTCCAGCTGCCGAAAGGCAGAACAGTAACCAGAGTCGGAATCGATGAGCAGATCAGGGTAACAACTGTCATCTGTCTGGTCATGTTTACGGTCATCGCGTTACGGTTTGCCGGGTTGGGACCTGCAACTGCTGCCAGCACACCATAGTAAGCAGTCTGGATGACATTCATCAGACAGTTCAGAACGGTGTAGGATACAGACAGAACAGCCACTCTTACTGCCATCGGTGCCATCGTCGTGTTACAGACTTCCAGCATAATGCTGACTGCCAGAATCCATCTTCCTACATAAAGCCATGATTGGTTTTTACCTTTATTGCTGATCTTGACTTTCTCGATAATCATACCTGCAAACAGGCTGACAATAAAGTCACAGACCTTTGCGACCAGCAAAGCTGATGCCAATGTGGTTGCCGGAATCAGCAGAACCTCGGTGCCAAATGTATTCAAATACATAAAGCCAACCATGATGGACAACGTCAGCAACGAATAGGACCCCATGGTCCAGATTTCTTTTTTACTGCTAGTTACTTCCATGAATAATCCCCCTTACTTTGAAAATAAATTAAATACTCCCTTTCATAGAAACCCAGTGTTTGCCGGCAATACCGGTTATTCCTCGCCCTCATACATCTGTCTGGACACTTTGTATATGATTTCCTCCCCATTCACACTGCGTCCCGGCTTCATATCGCCGAACCAGATGATATATTTTCCTTTCTGTCCCATGTCTCTTACCTGCTTCTCAACCACTTTCGCAAAGTCATCATCGGACAGTTCCGGATCGGGCATAAAAATACTTACCTGCCCCAGTCTGTCTCCATATTTCTCCATAATCGCCAGCTTATCATTGCAGGCATCCTGACCTTCCCAGTAATCAAATCCCGCTTCGATAAAATTCTCGATCTGATTGCCCACACAGCCGCAGGAGTGATAGTTCATCAGAACGCCTATCTCATGAGCCGCTTTATTCATCTTCTGATAATGGGGCAGCAAAATCTCCGCATAAGTATCCGGCGACATAAAAGAACTGATCTGGGTACCCATATCATCATGGAATGTAATGACATCAGCGCCATAGTACTTTTTCGCAATTTTGATCAGCTCGATATGGAAATCAGCCAGTCTGTCATAGAAAGCATGAACCGCTTCCTCTTCCTCCAGCAGATAGCAGAAAGTATCCGCAAAACTGGTCAGATCCGCCAGGCGCTCGAAGAAACCGTTTACGATCACAAACAGTGTCGGCCGGTCTTTGCTGATCACAGGCGCGTAATTTTTTTCATAATCCGCAGCCCAGTCAATGGCATTCAAATCAGGCCAAACCAGCTCTTCTTCCCACTTGGTGATGTCAGACAGTCTTCTTGTACCCGGCTTCACCATGCCGGCTGCTGTCAGCGGCTCATACTGCCACTCGATGCCGAACCAGTCGATTCCGCCGTGATTTCTGGCATAGGCATCAGGCATAATCTCCGGCTGGATTACATTAAAGTCTGTCGGCATATTCAGCATCCACAGAGGCTTTTTCCCCTCTTTAATCCTCTGGAAATTCTCCTTCGCCGTAATCGGCGTGTTAAACCTTCTGGCAGGAAACGACGGCATGCCATAGGGCCCGGGAACAGCTGGATATACGCCCACATCCTTTAACTCTTCCGCTTCGTTAAACGGGTATTTACTCATTATCATCCCCCTCTTCTGTGTGTAATGTTTTTGAATAATTCCCCTTTGAACTGATTTGTTCTGTTGTATTAATTGTACCAGAATGGCTATTAAAGACCATGTATCGCCCGCACAATTTTCCCGGGGAATTTTTTTAGAAATTTTGTAAGGTGTAAAAGGGGTTTTGCGTTCTTTTTAACGCTAATCCAGAAATATACAGATAAATTCAGAAAAAGTCAGGAGGATTGCATTTTGGCGATCATTCTGTATAATGGAAATATGCAGAACAGGCAGGAAAACAGAAGGTAAAGGAGATGCTTATGGCGGCAAAAATTTTCGTCCACGGTTCAGGACACAAAGGAGCAAGCTGGGACAAAACAATTTCATATATGACAAACTCTGAGGATATTGTATGTCCCAATCTTTCCTCCATCCTCGAGGGAAAAGAGGCAAGTTACGAAAACCTGTATTCTTCATTTGTAAAATATTGCGGCGAAATTGACGGACAAATTCATTTGTGCGGCCTCTCACTGGGCGGTATTCTGACTTTAAATTATGCATTGGATTACCCGCAAAAAGTAAAAACCCTCGTCTTAATCGGAACGCCCTGTAAAGTACCGAAAATGGCATTTGGTTTTCAAAATATAATTTTCAGATTTTTGCCAAAATCCGTATTTGAAACCATGGCATTTGACAAAAAAGGCACGTTTGCTCTGGGAAATACCATGAAAAACCTGGATTTCAGCGACAGGGTGAAAAATATTACCTGTCCCACCCTGGTCCTTTGCGGAAAGAAAGACAGCGCAAATATGAAATCAGCCCTTTACTTATCCCAAAATATAAAAAACGCAGAATTGCAAGTGATTGAAAATACCGGCCATGTTGTAAATGAGGAAAACCCAGAAGGCCTGGCGAAAATATTAGATGCCTATTATTCGCAGAATCCCTGAGCAGCCTGGAGTAAAACACCTGCCTTACAGATGAATGCGAAAATTTTCCGCATACAGACACAAGTTGTTATATTATTTCCAAATATAGAATGGCTCTGGAGAAGCACACTTTAATCAAGCCCTGTCAAAACCAGGCGCAGCAGTCAATGGGCAGGGAGAGGGCAGCAGACGGCAGACGGACGTGTACTCCCGGCGCGCGGGGCTGGCTGCCGTTTGCCGCCTTCTTGAAATTCTTATTGCTTCCCCGCTCTCACCGCAATGAACTGGGCGGTGATGCTGACGGCGATTTCTTCCGGGGTTTCTGCCCCGATATCCAGCCCAATGGGACTGGTGACCCGCCGGAAGTCTTCGTCCCGGAAGCCCTGCTCCTTCAGCCGGGCAGTGACGGAGGCCACCTTTTTCCGGCTTCCGATCACGCCGATATAGCGGGCAGGGGTTCCCATGGCAAAGGCCTGGGCGGTCATATCGTCTTTATGCCCCCTTGTCATAATGCAGATATAATCGTGAAGGGTTATGGACAGCTCCTCCGACAGCCGGTCCATGGGAATCAGACGGGTCTGTTCCACCCCCGGGAAGAGGGCCGGGTCGCAGAATTCCTGCCGGTCCTCTATGACCACACAGCGGAAATGGACGGCTGACAGGGCAGGCACCAGTTTCTGGGCCACATGGCCGCCGCCGAAGATATAAACCCTGCCGGCCTGCACCAGAGGCTCGATATAGAAAGTATGTCCCTCCATTTCTGTCAGCCCGGTTCCGGTGCGGCGGCATTTCAGGACAGCAGCCGGGATGTCGTTTCCCGCCGGACCGCTTTCTTCCCCATATACAGCCAGTTTTCCGCCGGTCACATCCATCATCAGCCAGCTTTCCTCCCCTGATCCGAAGCAGGCCGCCGCTTTCTCCGCAGTTGCCTTCATAATCCGATCGTCCGGGCTGATATATCGGAAATATACTTCCACATCTCCGCCGCATACCATGCCGATATCTTCCACCTCATTTTTCCGCAGGGCAAACTGCTGGACGAAAAAGCTCTTCTCCTCCAGCACCTGGGCTGCCAGCTCCAGGGCCTTATACTCCACAGCGCCGCCTCCGATGGTGCCCCGCTCCAGCCCCTGCCGGCTGACCAGCATATGGGCGCCGGCGCCCCTGGGAACGGAACCGGAGCTGGCGATAATGGAGACAAATACGCAGTCCCGGTTCTGACCCATCAGTTCCAGCAGCCGGTTAAATAATTCTTCCATATGATCTCCTCATTTCTACTTTTTTAGCGTCACTGCTGACGCACCTGTACGCCTGTTTTCTGCCTGCCTCATCAACAGTTTGATTGCCGGTTATCCCCGTCTCCGCGCTGATGTTTTCAGCCCTCCCTGCCAGGGTCAGGATAAAGGGGCAGAACATTTACCGGGGCGATCCCCAGCTCTGCCGGCAGAGGCTCAGGTTTTCTGTCTTTTGGCACCCGCCACCACAGGTTCGGAGTGCCGGGTTTCTGTCCCGCTGTGCGAAACTGGATGTTCCACTCGAAGGGTTCTTCAATCTGATAAGCATAGGTGACAGGGATCCGGTTGTGGCGGGTCCGGGGATTAAAGTAGTGGGCCCTGACAGCCACGCCCCACAGATCATCCCGCAGCGGTTCCCCGGTCTCCAGTGTGATGCCCCAGTCAGGAATCCGGGCCAGATATTCTCCCGCTTTCCTGGCCCGGACGATATTTTTGCAGCCGGTCAGGGCCGCCGCCCGCTCCAGCTCCGGCGCGGCAAACAGTTCCTTCGTCTCTTTAATGATTACCATTCTTCCCTGATCCATCACGCCGATCCGCTGGCACATATGATAGGCTTCATCTCTGTCATGGGTTACCAGCACCGCATTAACCCCGAACTGTTTCAGCAGATCAATCATCTCCAGCTGGAGGCTGTACCGCAGATGGCTGTCCAGAGCGGAAAAAGGCTCATCCAGCAGCAGAAGCCTGGGTCGGTTCACCAGAATCCTGGCCAGCGCCGTCCGCTGGGCCTGGCCGCCGGACAGTTGGGCAGGCCGATGGCGCTCCAGCCCTTCCAGCCGCATCAGCTGAATCATTTCCCGGGCTGCCTGTTTTTTCTTTTCCTTATCCTTTTCCCATTTCAGGCCGCACTGGATGTTCTGCCACACATTCATATTGGGAAAAAGGGCATAGTTCTGGAACAGATAGCCTACCCGCCGTTTCTGAGGCGGCAGATTGATACCCTTTTCCGAATCAAAGAGGGTTTCCCCGTCCAGAAGGATGCGCCCGCTGTCCGGCTTTTCGATTCCGGCGATACATTTCAAGGTCATGCTCTTGCCGCAGCCGGAGGCGCCCAGAAGGCCGAGAACCGGCACTTCATTTTCCAGGGAGACCCGCAGGGAGAAATCTCCCATCTGTTTTCTGATCTCAACTGTCAGGCCCATAATCGTTTCTGCTCCTTCTGTCTTCTCTCCATCAGATTCACCACCAGCAGCACCGCCACACTGATAGCCAAGTTTACCATAACCCAGAAAAAGGCGCCGCTGTCATCCCCGGTGCGCCACAGCTGATAGACTGTGGTGGAGATGGTGGCAGTGCGTCCGGGGGTATAGCCGATCAGCATGGTAGTGGCACCGTACTCTCCCAGCGCTCTGGCAAAAGCCAGAACAACCCCTGCCAGGATGCCCTGACGGCAGGCCGGCATCCGGATGCGCCAGAAGATATAAATGTTGGACAGGCCCAGTGTCTGTCCGGAATAAGCCAGGTTTTCATCGAAACTCTCAAAGGCGCCTCTGGCTGTGCGATACATCAGCGGATAGGCCACCACCACCGCTGCCAGGATGCCTCCGTACCAGCTCATGACAAAGCGGATTCCATGGGCCGCCAGAAAGCTGCCCAGCACCCTCCTGGGGCTGAATGCCACCAGGAGGAAATACCCGCATACAGTGGGCGGCAGCACCATCGGCAGCGTCAGCACCACATCCATGATACATTTCACCGCCCGGGGCAGCCGGGCGGCGTAGTAGGCCAGGAAAATGCCGCTGAAAAAGACAATCACACTGCTGATGGCCGCAATCCTGAGAGAGTTCCACAAGGGATACCAGTCCATCGGTTATTCAGCCGGCGAGAAGCCGACAGCTTCAAATACTGCCATCGCCTCATCTGTGGTCAGATAGTCCAGAAACGCCTGGGCCGCTTCCTGGTTTGCACTGTTTTTCATCACTGCCGCCGGGTAGATCACCTGGCCGCACATTTCCTCTGTGGCAGAATCCACCACGGTCAGGCCTGCGCTGAAGGCGTCTGTACAGTATACCACACCGCAGTCCACAACGCCCTCAGAGACCTGGGTGGTCACTTCCTTTACATTGCTTCCATAAGTAATCACGCCGTCTGCCGCCAGCGCCTCTTCGTCCAGCCCATAGTACTCCAGAATCTTCTGAGTATACTGTCCCACCGGCACATCGCTGTTGCCCATAGCCATCAGGATTCCGCCCTCTGACAGCTTCTGGCTTAAATCATCAAAGCTGGCAATGCCAGCTGTATTTTCTTCATTTGTCACCAGGGTCACCTTATTTTCCAGCAAGTTTATTCTGGTGCCCTCCGCCACATAGTCCAGCCCGTCTGTGTTCACAGAAGGGTCTGCCTCGATATCCAGCTGATCCATCTGCAGCTGTCCCGCGGAGATGAACAGGTCGCACGCTGCTCCTTCCTCAATCTGGGTTTTCAGGGTTCCTGAGGAATCGAAGTTAAAGCTTAACTTCACGTCAGGGGCCACCTGGGCATACAGATCGGAGATTTCTCCCAGTGTCTCTGTCATGGAGGCCGCGGCAAATACGGTCAATTCTACTTCTTCGCCGCCGTCTCCGGACGCCCCTTCCGTCCCTTCTGTTTCTCCTTCTGTTTCTGCTGCCTCAGTCTCCTGTGCTGTTGTCTCCTGTGCTGCTGTTTCTTCCGCAGACGCGGCAGCTCCTTCTGTGGTTCCCGCTGTCTCTCCTGTGTCAGAAGAGCAGGCGGTCAGTCCCGCCATCAGCACAGCCATCAGCAGCGCCATCATTCTTTTTTTCATAAAAAACACTCCATTTCTACCCGTCTTTCAGGGATTTGATATATTATTACATGTGTGCGTTTACACACGCTGCAACCGAATGAAAACTGCTGATTTACACACCTTTCCCGAAACCGCAGTTGGGGAAATGACATTCCGGACAGTTCAGGCACAGACCGCCATTGCCCAGACCTGCCAGCCACCGGGCCGTCACCGGCACATCAGCCAGCAGCCGGGGAAGGACCAGGTCAAATATGGTTCTCTTCGCATACATGACACAGCCCGGCAGGCCGCATACGGGACGCCCGTCCTCCAGATAAGCCATCAGAAACATGGCGCCCGGCAGCACCGGTGCGCCGTAGGATACAATGTGGGCACCGCTCCGGCGGATGGCCAGAGGGGTCCTGTCGTCCGGGTCCACACTCATGCCCCCGGTGCAGAAAATCATATCCAGGCCCGCGTCCCGCATCTGACAGATCGCCCGGACGATCTCCTCCGGGTCATCACTGACGGTCTGATGCAGCTTCATTTCACATCCGTATTCTTTCAGTTTTTCCTCGATTACCGGCGTAAAGGTGTCCTCTATCCGCCCGTAAAATACCTCGCTGCCTGTGGTGACCACGCCATAGGTTTTCGGTTTCATCGGATACAGCTTCAGCAGCGGCTTGCTGCCTGCTGCCTGGCGGGCCAGGGCCATCCGTTCCTTTCCGATCACCAGCGGAATCACCCTGGTGCCGCACAGCTTATCCCCTTTTTTCACCGGGAAGCCGGAAGTCCTGGCAGCAATCATCATATCTCCCAGTTCATTGACCGCCCGCAATCCCTCCAGGTTCACCATCAGCAGCCCGTCTGTGTCAGCGATCAGCTCGATTTTTCCTTCCTTGGGCTCGGTGGCATGCATTCCATCACTCTGACAGATCTGGCGCAGAATATCCGCCGCCTCATTTTCATGGAGCATATTTTCATCTTTCTCCCAGATATACACATGTTCCTTGCCCACGCTGAGCAGCACCGGGATGTCCTCCTCTGTGATGACATGGCCCTTCCGAAACACCGCATCCTTTGTCACCCCTCTGATAATCTGGGTGATATCGTGACAGAGCACTTGTCCCACAGCATCTTCAGTTTTCATCAGCTTCATAAAAGCTCTCACCTCGTTCCTGTATTGCCGCCGGCAGATTCCTCCGCCAGCCTCAGCAGCCGCTTATAATCCTCACGGGTATCTGCATCTAACCGAATTCCCGGATCCTGGACCGGCAGCTGTTTCTTCTTTATTATAATGTCCTCCATGGCGCCTCTCAGTCCGCCTTCTCCCTGCCAGTCCAGCAGCGCCGGAATCTGATCCGATCGGATCAGGACAGGATGACCGCCTCTGCCATCCCACACCGGCTGAACCAGATCGCAGCCGGTCTGATCCATGGCCTGCTGAAGGGCCAGCAGTGTCTCCCGCCGGAACAGGGGAATATCGCCGGGCAGAAAGAAAAACCGGTCTGCCTCTCCCTTCAGCCGTCTCATCCCCAGACAGAGAGAGGCGAACATGTCTGTGGTCTCATACCGGCTGTTGTACACACAGATTACCCCCAGCTCCTCCAGATAGGCTGTGAGCCGTTGTGATTCCCTGCCGGTCACCGCCACAATCGGCAACACGCCGGCCTGCCGCAGCGTCCTGATCCCCTGACCGATGATGGTGGTATCCCCCAGGGGCAGGAGAGGCTTAAAGGCACCCATCCGGGATGACAGACCGGCAGCCGCTATGACGGCACCTGTTTTTTTCATTCTCTCCATCTCTGTCCTTCCCATCCTCCATCTCCGTTTCCATATCTGTTTTCTTTCCGCCGGAAATCACCCTTCCTCTGTTCTGACAGATCGCTTATGAACGCCGTCAGAAAAAACATTTTCATCCTCATATACCTTGACGGCCATGCCCAGCCCCGCTTCCTCCAGCGCTTTTCCCGCCGCCGTCTCTGCCGCCCGGCCTCCGGCCACAGCCACAGTCAGACAGCCGTCTCTGATGCCGGCCTGATAATCCAGAACCGGGTCACAGGCGAAAAGAATCTGATCCAGCCGGCAAACGGACAGCTTCTGTTCCCGCTCCGCCTTTCTTCCGTACACAGCTTTCAGGATTCCTCCCGAAAGAATCTCTCCCAGGTCACCGGTACGGTAGCGGATCAGCGGCATAGCCTGACGGCGCAGGGTGGTCAGGGCCAGTTC
Source organism: Candidatus Paralachnospira sangeri (assembly GCA_904397815.1). Lineage (GTDB taxonomy): Bacteria > Bacillota > Clostridia > Lachnospirales > Lachnospiraceae > Paralachnospira_A > Paralachnospira_A sangeri. Next base: position 12,689 of record CAJFOT010000065.1, on the reverse strand, counting down.
CCCGTCCTCCAGGGTTTCCAGCAGGATATCCCGGCGGATATGCATGCCGTCTCTGACCGGGGTTTCCACCGCACAGCCCAGGCCGCTCTCCGTCATACCATAATGATTCAGCGCCTGACAGCCCCATACCCGTTCAACGGTCTGAAAGAGAGCCGGCGCCCCGTAGTCTGCCGACAGCAGAACCCTGCGGGGCCGCAGATCGGGGGCAGTCAGGGCCAGCCGGCGGATCTGGACAGGAACCCCCACCATCACCTCCGGCATCCAGGCCTGGCACACCCGGGCCGCATCGGCATAATCCCTGATCGGCCCGTAAACCCGCGGAATCCCGCCGAAGCCTCTGATCCCTCTGGAGAGCAGGTCGCACAGGCCATCCGGATGACTGCCAGGCATGAAAATCATCACCCGGTCTCCCGGCCCGCAGAGCAGTCTCATTCCCTCCCGGAAAAAGTCTGCTGTGTCAGCCAGATCCCGGTCAGAAAAGGCCAGCCGTTTCGGCGCCCCTGTCGTCCCGGAAGTCTGCATCGTCACCATCCGGCGAACCTGGCCGGGCGGACAGCAGAGCAGCTGTTTCCCGCCGCGGACAATATCCTTCTGGGTCATACAGGGCAAAGTTTTCAATTCTTCCAGAGAGGAGAGAGGTTCCGCAGACAGCCCGGCATAACGTCTGGCGTAAAAAGGGCTGACTGCCCGTATCCGGGCGATCTGCCGGTTCAGCTGCTCCAGTGCTTCTGCCTCAGACAGCGGCGGATAAGTCCTCATAAATTTCTCTGTATCGGCCATTAAATTTTTTTCCAAAGCCATACGCCGTACCCCGCCTTCGCTGTTTTCATTACCAGCAGATCGCTGTCTGCCACACATCCGCGGGCTGTCCGGTCCATCATCATCTGAAAAAACATGGACCGCAGCCGGGAAGTGTAATCCTGATATTTTTCCAGCCGCATCCGTCCCCGGAAAAACAGCTCCAGCGTCTCCGGCACATACAGATGCTTTACCATCCGGCTGGCAGAAAGGGTCACATTTTCCGTACCGGAGTATAAGTCCGCGATTACAGCCCAGCCGCCGGGCCGCAGCACCCGGGCCAGCTCACTGACTGTCTGCCATGGACGGCACAGGGAGAATACACACTCCATCACCACAGCGTCAAAGGTATCTATGCTATAGGGCAGCTTCTCCGCCCGCCCTTCTCTGACCCGCAGCCCGGCTGCCCGGGCCTGGCGGACCGCCTCCGGATCCGCGTCAATCCCCTCCAGGCTGTACCGCCCGGAAGAAGCCAGGCTGGCGAGAAGCGCTCCACTTCCGCATCCGATCTCCAGAATATTTCCCTGCCCCGGCAGCAGCTGTTCCAGCACGCCGGGCATAAACGGACTGATCTTCATCTGTTTCTCATCCCTGTTCTATATATTAGGCTCACCCGGCTTCAGCGGCGACAGATAGCGGGCGCAGAAAGGCCTCAGTCTCCCCCGGTCGTACACATGAAGGCTGCACCGGCGCAGCCGCTCAATGTCCAGATTGCCTGCGTCCTGAAAGGCCATGGCGGTCAGCGTAAAGGAGCTGCTTCGCACCCGCCTCAGAAAAGCCGCCATATCCGGCGTCTCCTCACTCCGTCCATAGTCCCGGAGGCCGCTCTCTGCATCTCTGCGCATCCAGTGCCGGCCTACATAAGCCCGGTTCTGCGCAGGGCTGGTGAACAGGCTCTGGGCCTGCCCGCCTTCTGTTCCCTTTCCGGACTCTGTTCCCCTTACGGACCGGCAGGCCGCTCTCCCGGTCAGGGGCCGCAGTCTTCCATCTCTCTCCGCCAGAAAGACTCCGTGAAATCCACACATGGGATGGTCGCAGCGGGAGGGGGTAAAAGCCTCCGGCGGCAGTCCTGTCTGCTGGCATAAATCTGCCAGAAGTTCATCCAGGGTATAGCGCCAGTCATCCGCAGGCATGGCAGGGCAGCGGCCGAAATAGGATACCGGCTGGAAATGGATCCCCCGCACAGCGGGAGACAAAGAGGCGCCCAGCGCCGTGATCCTGCCCAACTGATCCTCATTCACGCCCCGGACCACAGTGGGCACCAGCGTTACCCCCAGGCGGCAGGCGTCACAGTTCCGGATCGCCTCCTGCTTCGTCTCCAGCAGAGACTGTCCCCGCAGCTGCCGGTACACCTGGTCTGTCACGCCGTCAAACTGGAGAAAGACAAAAGACAGGCCGGCCCGGGCCAGCCGCCTGACATAGTCCGGGTCACGGGCCAGCCGTATTCCGTTGGTATTCAGCTGCACATAAGGCGCGCCCCGTTCCCTGGCATAGCGGACCAGCTCCGGCAGATCATCCCGCACAGCAGGCTCTCCGCCTGACAGCTGGAGCAGAGGATTTTTCCCCTGCTCCATGATCTGATCCACCGCCTCTTTCAGTGCCTCCAGAGACAGCTCCTGACAGACCGCACCGCCCTCGGCGAAGCAGAACCGGCAGTTTAAATCGCACCGGGACGTCACCTCCAGCAGGGCACAGCAGGTTCCCTGCCCATGACCCCCGCAGCTGCCGCAGCCGCCGGGACAGTCCTGTCCCTCGCCCTCTTCCAGCAGGGGCGTCCCCGCCCGCCATCTGTTATAATCCAGCCGGTTGCGCCACACAGGCACCCGGAAATCTCCGTGAACCGGGCAGGTCTTCTCCATCCAGATCCCATTCTCCCGCCAGACACGGCGGGCCGGCACCGGTCTCAGGCAGACAGGGCAGACGGATCTGGTGTTCTGGGGAAATCCCTTTTGTTCCCCTCTATTCATCCTCATCTCCATGACTATGGCAGCAGTTAGACTCCTGACCGGAGCCGCAGCCTGTGCCGCCGATAAAATCAGGAATCATCTCCAGCTGGTAAGCATTCATCCGCCGCAGCGCCTCCCGGGCCGTCAGCCCGCCGGCCTGGTAACGGGTGACACATCCTTCATCCGCAATGATAATAAAAGGAGCCTCCTCAATGGGGCCACACAAAACCGCCTCACAGTCATGCTCTACAATTTTTCCGGCCAGATCGCAGTCATCCATCCCGCCTCTGGCATAGGAAGCCGTCACCTCTCCCGTCTCTCCGTCCAGAATCAGCAGATATCCCGCGTCCGCAAATGCCGGCGCCACAATTCCATCTGCCCCCGGCCCTTCTGTCATTGCCGCAATATACATCATTCCTGTCACCTCTCACTTTCAGGGCTCCCTCTGAAGGATGAACCATCTGTTCACCACTCGCCGGGAAGCCTCCCCGCATCTGATAAATACTCTTCCAGCAGCTCCAGACATTTCCGGTACACCGCATTGATCAGCGGCCTGCACCGCTCTGCCTTATGGCGCCTGTCCGGCCCGGCGATGTCCTCGCAGTTTATGGAGCCGTATTCCATGCCGTATACGCTGTCAAACCACTCCACCAGCTCCGGAATCATAAAGGAAGCCGCAGCTGCTCTGTCGAACAGGGACAGCATCATGGCCCCGCCGGTCAGGGCTCCGCAGTTCTGCCCGGCGTGAATGCCGCCGCACAGCCCGGATGCCGCCTGGACCAGATCTTCCTGCTGCCCGCAGCCCTTCAGTTCCATCGCCGCCCGCAGAATCGCCGCGGTACAGCAGTTTCCTTCCTGTATATAATGCTCAGCCAGCAATTCTTTATCCATCCTTCATGCCTCCTCACCGGTCATCCTCTGTCACGCCAAAACTCTTTGTACAGAACACCATGGTCTCCAGCTGATACTTCCGCCCGGTTTCCTCCATGGCCTCATCCACAATGGCCGCAAACCGTTCTGCTTCACAGGCCGCCCGGGCATTGAGAATCACCGGCATATCCGTGACAGGGCCGGCGAAGCTGCGGTCCGTCTCCAGGGGCTCCTCCGTCCCCAGCACAGACAGCTTGGCCCAGTCCTCCTCCGGCGTCCCGGCAAAAAGCTTCAGATGAGAAATATTTCTTCCCGCCTTCTCCAGCCTGCACCGTATGCCCTCCGCCAGATCTCTGAGATAAGCGTTCCCATCAAAGGTGTCACAGCAAACCTTCACATAATACTGCCGGTCATACCAGCTCAGCCTGCTTTCCGCTGCCAGAAATTCCGCTCCGCCATAGCCGGTGTCCGGCTGTCTGAGTGAGGCTGTATGTTCCAGCAGATATCCGGCCAGCTCCGGGATGCCCGCTCCGTTTCTGGCGCACACTGGGAATATCTCCGCTTCCGGGCAGGTCTGCCGGAGAAAATCCATGATCCGCTCCTGCTCCGCCTCCGACAGAAGATCCGTCTTGTTCAAGACCACCACATCCGCTTCTTTCAGCTGGGCCCGGAACAGATAGTTCATCTCCTCCGGCAGCCCACAGTCAGCAGCCTCCGGCATAATGGCCCGCAGACGCCGGGGATCAGTCACCACCGTGAAAGGCGCCAGCTGAAATTCTCCCGGATAATCCTCTGTCAGCCTGTGATAGACATGATCCAGAGCCCCCACGCCGCAGCCGGGGATATCTGACATGACAAATACATACTGTTCTCTGTCAAAGTAGCCCCGCAGACAGTCCGCCAGATTTTCTGTCTGATAGCAGATACATTCCCCGGACAGTTCTTCTGTACGGCAGCCGCAGACACGGGAAAACATGGTATCTACCAGATCCTTTTCCCCCAGGTCATTGGCGATCAGCCCGGTTTTCACGCCCAGATTTTCATTCAGTTCATGGTACAGCCGGATCATGGAAGTGGTTTTCCCCGCTCCCAGAAATCCGCTGACCACCAGGAATTTCTTCATCTTCTCCTATCCTCCGATCTGATTCATATCCCGGCGCAGCTGCACAGCCCGCTCCGTCAGGTCTCCATGGCAGGCCGGCTTCCGGGCCGCAGCCTCCAGGATCTTCTCCTCCAGTTCCTGCCCGTGGAAGCCTCTGACAGAAATTTCATCGTCCCCGTGAAGACACGGCTTCAGATAGCCATCGGAGGTCAGCCGGAGCCGGCTGCAGCTGCCGCAGAAACGGCAGCTGACCGGTCTGATCAGGCCGATCAACCCCCGGCAGCCGGGAAGCCGGTACATCTCGGCTACTCCGCCTCCGGAAGGCACAGGGGTCAGCCCCGGCAGCTGCTCCAGCACTGTCCGGCAGGGCATCCATCCCCGTTTTCCCAGTTCCTGGTCATGCCCGATGGGCATCAGTTCAATAAAACGCAGCTGAACCGGCGCCCGTCTGGTCAGTTCGGCCATCGTTCTGATCTCATCGTCATTAAAGCCCCGGATCAGCACCGTATTGATTTTCACCGGGTTCATCCCGGCCCGGGCAGCAGCGAAAATCCCCATTACCGCGTCGTCCAGATTCCCGCCTCTGGTCATCTCCTGATATTTTTCCCGGTTCATGGTATCCAGACTGATATTGATCCGGCGGATGCCTGACTGATACAGCTGGTCAGCCATGCCGGACAGCAGCGTGCCGTTGGTGGTCATGGAAAGATCCTGTATGCCGGGGACAGCCGCCAGCCGCCGGCACAGCTCCAGGATTCCCCTGCGCACCAGAGGCTCCCCGCCGGTCAGCCGCACCTTCCGGACGCCCAGCCGGACCGCTGCCCTGGTAATTTCCTCGATCTCCTCAAAGGACAGAATCTGCCCCGGCTTCCAAGCAGACACCCCTTCCTGGGGCATACAGTACCTGCACCGCAGATTGCACCGGTCTGTGACGGATATCCGCAGATAATCGATTTTCCGGCCGTACCGATCCTTCATCGCCGCACTCATCCCTTTCCTGTTTTTTCTTTCTCAGTCAATGCCCAGTACATCCATGGTATTCTTCTTTAATCTGCATCCGGTGGGAGTAGGCATTGTAAATCATACAGCCGCCCTCCGGACTCACACTATATTCTGTCCAATAGGTAATATAGCCGATTTTCATATGGCAGATTCTGTGGCCCGTATCCGTGTCGATCAGATAGTTGCCTTCCCGTTCGCAGGTCCGGATCGCTTCCGACAGATCCTCCTCCAAAATCAGGTCCTCATTCATTTTCGCCGCCACCTGGGGCGTCATCTCCATTTTCAGCATTATTTCATCCTCCGGTGCCTTTTCTTTCACAGGATACCGCTCCAGCAGCTGTCGTTTCAGCGCCCTCCGGTTGTCCCGGCGCTGGCTTACCGTTGGCGGCAGCCTGTGCCAGTCGTGCAGTCCGTTGACCAGATCCAGGATATGGATGCAGGCTTTTCCCCGGGCTGCGAAAATATCCCTGCAGTTGGTACAGTAGGTAATATAAGGAAGCGGGCTCATCTCTGCCTGCTCCTTCGCCTGGGTTTTCACCACCAGTGGATTCACCGTATAGCCATGGCCTCCCCAGCTGCAGCATTGGGCCAGTTCCTTCGCATATTTCAGTTCCCGGAGACGGATGCCGCTCCCGGCTGCCAGCGCCCGCACCGCCTCCTGCATCTGAGAGTAATCCCGGCTGGAACAGGGGTCGAATACCGCTGCCTCCGGGATTCCCTCCGTCTCCTCCGCTGAAAAGCCAGGCAGCTCATAGACAGTCCGCACCGGAATCTCCGGCATATAATCCCGGAACATCCGGTAACAGGAGGGGCAGCTGACAATCATCACCGGCGAGCCGGCCTGCTGCCAGAAGGCCCTGATTTTCTCATGGGTCTCCTTCATGACTTCACTCTCGCCTGCCCACAGGGCCGGCGCGCCGCAGCAGTGAACCAGCAGCGCAGTATCCGGCCGCAGTGCCAGCAGCTTCTCATAGGTCATCGTCACATACCGGGGATCAGACCCTCCCGCCTGGCATCCCGGGAAAAAGAGGTACCCGCAGGTTTCCTCAGGCTGATAAAACACAGAAGCCTTCGGTCCGTTGGAAAAGGCCATATCCCGCATCCAGAAATCATGATGGGCCCGGGGCAGCAGACCCTTCTGACAGAGTTCAGTCCGGGAATGGAGCAGAAAAGCGCCGATATCAATCTGAGACGGGCAGATTTTTCTGCACAGCCCGCAGAAATTGCAGGCGCCGATTTCCCGCATGCCGGCCCTGCCCTGGGTCTCGGGAAATACATTCAGGGCCAGTCCTACGTCTCTGGACAGATCCTTCGGCGTCCTCCCGTACTGGCGGATCAGCACACATTCCTGCATACAGGCGGAACAGTCACACAGGGTACACCGCCCTGCCTCCTGCCTGGCCTCCCCTTTTCCCGGTACCGGGCCGGGAGCCGGCAGATATGATTTCGGGTTTTCCTCCGCCGTCTTCACTCTGTTTTTCTGTCCTGTCCGGCCTTTTACCCGCTGACTGCCGGTTTTCAGAAACCATTCGATTTCATCGGCGATTTTCATCCCCGCGGCGATCTCCTCTGTAAAGGACAGGCCATCGGGAGAGGCAAACAGCCTGTTTTCCATCTCCTCCATGCCATCCCCTTCCAGCTTCACGCCGGAGGCCAGGTAAACCGCGTCAAATGCCGCCAGCCGTCCGGGGCCGGTGATCTCCTCGCCGGTACAGAACCGGCACGTCCCGGAAACAAACTGATCCAGAATCGCCGGCTGAAAGATTTCTCTGTCCAGCACCGGCTCCAGACCCGGACAGATCCGGTCCTCCCGCTCAAAGACCGTCACCTGATACTGAAGGGCAGACAGCCTGAGGGCACAGGAAAGCCCGGACAGACTGGAGCCTACCACTGCGATGGTTCCTGTCTTCGGCGGCAGGTTATAGTGAACCGGGGCGGTGGAACGGGCATAAGCCATCGATGCCCGCTCCAGCTGTGGGATATCCACAGACTGCTCCAGCTTTTTCCCACACGCTTTTCTGCAGAGCGCCGGGCAGATCCGCCATACCAAATCCGGAAAACAGACCGCTTCCTGATAGAGATGGAAGGCCGCATTGAAACTGCCCTTTTTTATCTTTTCCAGAAATTCCCGCACATCCATCTGAAAGGGGCAGGCACAGCTGCAGGGAGACTCCTGTCCGTGAATACAATGTTCCTCAATCTCGCTGAAAAAACCTTCCTTCTCCATCTTTCATCACCTTCCCGAATTTTTTCTCCGCCATGTTTTCTCTGCCCTGATCTGAGATCGGTCTGTACAATCAGCTTACAGCTCTACGATGCCCTTTGCCTCGCCTTCTTCGGCAGGTTTCTCGTCCGCCGCCTGCTGACCGCCGTCTGCCTGGCTCATAGAAGCGATCAGGCGGGCTACCCAGTCAGCCGGCACAGGAGTATCCATCAGTTCTTCCAGCTCATCATAGAAATCTGAGCCCAGGAAATAGGGAGCCGGCGGCTCTGTTGTCTCTCCCTTTGTCACCTTTTCCAGCCCTTCCTTAATCATCTCCGGACGGGCAGGAATGCTGTAGATCCGCACGCCAACGGCGTCATGGATGCCGTTTAAAAATGCATTGTGCTCTCCTGAGAAGAAGCACTCAGACAGGCCGTTGGAGCCGAAAGGCCCTGCCGGACAGGGATCATCCTCGATCCATACCACTTCCATCTGGTCAGGCACTTCCTCGATGGAGGGAAGACCGGCTCCGATAATATTGCCATGTTTCTTTACATCATCATAATCTTCTGTCAGTGCATAGCCGATGTTCTGGGCATAGCCGCCGTAAGCCTGTCCTTCCGCTGACAGCCGGTTGGCAATTTTTCCACAGTCAGCCCAGGACTTAATGCTCAGCACTTTTGCCTTGCCGGTCTCCATGCTGACCGCCATTTCTGCCACACAGAAACCGATCATCGGCTTCGGCTGCCATCCGCCCAGGCCGGTGCTGTAGTCGATCTTCACATAATCCTGGGGCGTGATGGTGAAGTGGCCCAGGAAGGAGGTCTCCAGCCCCTCGTCCTTCAGTTCCTGATAAGTCCGCCAGGTGCCGTCATCCTTGCGCAGAGTTTCCAGCATCAGCTTCGCCGCCTCCCGGATCGCGCCGCCGTTCATAAAGTGGGAACGGCTGCCGGCGGAAATACCGCTGTTGGGACAGTCCTGGGAGTCATTGATATCCAGGACGATATCCTCCGGCTTCACCCCCATCGGCTTCAGCGCCTCCAGGGCGCTGGACAGGCTGCCGATGTCGCCGCCCTGCCCCATCTCATGGTAGGTATTGTATACGTAAATCTTATTATCCTCTTTGATCTCCAGCCGGGCTTCCGCCTTGTCCTTATTGCTGCCCAGAGGAATAAAGAACATGGGCGCGATGCCTACGCCCCGCTTCCACTCATCGGTGGATTCCCGTTTTGCCCGTTCTTTGCACTCCTGATAATAAGGGCGGGCCATATCCATGATCCTGTGGTACTGGGTACAGTCAAAGGTCTCATTGCAGACGGACACATCCCCTTCCTGCAGGATATTCTGATAGCGGAACTCAAAAGGGTCCATCCCCAGCTGCTCTGCCATCATGTCCATCATGCCTTCCATGGCTGTGGATACCTGGGGCAGCCCATAGCCCCTCCACGCTGTGGTGTGGTTATGGTTTGTGGTTACCATGCGGACAACGCCCCGCACACTGGGAATTCTGTAGGGCACTCCAAAGTGCATATATTTAGTCATAATGGAGTCAGCCCCCTCCACATACGCGCCATGGTCCACAGCCAGGTCATACTCCAGGGCCGTCAGCTTTCCATTCTCATCGCAGCCCAGGCGGCAGTTGGTATACATGGAAGAACGCTTACCTGCGTAATGCTGATGTTCCTCCCAGGACATGACCAGAGATACCGGATGGCCGGTTACCACACATGCAGCTCCTGCCATGGCGAAAGAGGCCGGGTCGATGGACCATCCGAAGCTGGCGCCTACCGCTCCATGCTGCAGCACCCGCAGCTCCTCATCAGGCACACCGATGCCCTTTCCGATGGTCATCAGGTTGGGGTATACCGCCTGGGTCTTGCACTGAAGAGCCAGCATTCCGTTCTCGTCCCTGTAAGCGATAACGATATCGCCCTCCATACTCAGATGAGGCTGGCGTGAGGTCTTAAACCTGCCTTCCACCTGATGAGCGGAATGCTGAATCACTTCATCGGCATCCTCGCCCATGGCGGTGTGCTGGGTAATAAACATGTTGGGATAGCCGGGATGAATCTCCACCGCACCGGGGGCCACTGCCTCCAGTACATTCAGGTACTCAGGCAGCTGCTCATATTCCATCTTCACCTTTTTCGCTGCTTCCCGGGCATGCTCTGCCGTATCCGCCGCCACCAGCGCAATGATATCGCCCCAGCGCACGATCTTTTTGTCGCAGAGAATCGGACGGGTAGGCGCCGTAATCTTGGAGCGGGGATGGGCCACATACTGATTGATCAGATTGTTGCCGCCCGCGGCATAAATATCCTTCGCTGTGATCACCTTTGCCACGCCGGGCATCTGCTCCGCCTCGGAAGTATCAATGCTGAGAATGTTGGCATGGTGGGTTACCCGCGGCTGAACCACTGCCACATGAAGCATATCGGAAGGCATCTTCAGACTCATGTCCTCACCATAGTCCACAGTGCCGGTCACCTTTCCCAGCGCGCTGGGCCGGGGCAACCTGGAGCCGTAAAATTCATTGTTGCAGTCCTCATTATGGAAGGTGATCTCGTCCATCGTCGCCTCGCCCCGCATTACCTTCGCCGCCGCCATCACCGCGTCTACAATCTGCTTATAACCTGTACACCGACAGTAATTCCGGTTCTTTTTAAACCATGCCCGCACCTCTTCCCGGGTGGGCGCAGGATTTTCCTGCAGCAGCTGATAAGCGGAAACAATAAATCCTGGCGTACAGAAACCGCACTGTATGCCGCCGAAATAGATAAACGCCTGCTGTAAAGGATGGAGATGCATGGGAGTTCCCACACCCTCTACTGTCACGATCTTTGAAAACTCCTTAATCGTTTTCATTTTCTTCACACAGCTGCGGACTACCTTTCCGTCCACCAGCACTGAACAGACGCCGCAGACACCGATGCCGCAGCCGATCTTCACGCCCGTCAGGCCGATCCGGCGCAGCACATCCGCCAGAGTGTCTTTTTCCAGGTCAAACACAACCATCCGGTTCGCGCCGTTAATGTTAAGCCATAATTTCTTATACGCCATTATTATCCTCCTTCTTATTCGCATATCTTATACGTACAAGAATACTCGTTTTATCCACAAAAGTCAAGCGGTACATCAAAAAAGGAGGACAATCACTTGTCCTCCATCTCCATTTCCACCTCTGCCATCTTTCCCCGGACTAACTTCTCGTCCAGGTATACCTGGCCGCACCGGGGGCAGCGGGGAAGCGTTTCATACACCTCATACCCCATATACTGAAACGTGGTTTTCTGTTCCTCCAGCGGAACATGGCATTTTCCGCAGATCAGCGTACTCATAATGCAACCTCCTTTTCTCTGTTCAGATTTTCCGGCTTTGAAAAAGCATCGGGACATCCGCTTTCAGCCGCGGCCTGCCGGCGAATCCGCGCCAGCCATTCCCTCTCATTTTCCACTTCCACCTGATAGGGAAAAACAGCCGCCGCCCTTTCGAATTTTTCCAGCCAGCCTTCCGCTGCTTTCTGATTTTTCTCCACAAGGAGCTCCCAGGCATACATCAGCCGACAGCGGGCAATATTGCTTCCCGTCGCTTTGATATATTTCTCCAGCTTCTTTGTATACATGCTCCGCAGACGCTCCTCCGGACAGTCCTGCATCACAGCGTAAAACAGCTCCTCACACCGCAGCTCATTCCGGTACAGGGGCAGCAGATCCTCCCCGTATCCCAGTATAAAGCTGCAGACCTGAGAGGCTCTGTCCAGATCCAGCCGGTCATGCCAGTATGCCATCGCCAGCAGGGCGATACCGGTGATCAGGGGGCTGGAATAATCCAGGTCCTTCGGCAGGGCAAACCATTCCTCCGGCAGCTTTCCCACTCTGGTTCCGGCACTCTCCGCCCCGTTGGCCCGCAGGGTCAGCCAGAAACCATACCGTGACTGCCTGTCCCGAAAACAGTACAGGGCATTCATCCCGTCATTGACGATCCCGCCGGCGTACATGGGCACACCGTTTAAAATCGCGAAACCGATCCCGACTACCACCGCCCCGGTCCAGAACAGCCAGGGAATCCCGGCCGGTCTGCACAGCCAGGAAAACAGAAAACAGACCGCGGCCACAGCCAGGTTCGCCGCCGCCCCGCCCAGATTATAAAAAACACAGGGGAATTTCCCATCCTGCCATTCCGGCGGCATCATCAGACACTGCCCCCCGGTCCCGGCCAGCCGGTACCGCTTCCATTTCAGTCTCCCATTTTCCCGCACCAGAATTCTGCTGTGAATCCGAAAGGAGATAAAACGATAGCCGCTGAGCCATCCCGCCAGCAGATGCCCTGCCTCATGAATGATCGTCTGGGCGTAAACCACCAGAAACAGCCCCAGCAATACAGTACCCAGCAAAATCAGCACCATTCCAAGCCCTTTTGTATCTGCTATAATCTGACTCATGGATCTGGCCCACAGATAGCCGAAAACCCCTCCCATCAGAAGGCTCAGCGCCAGACAGGCCGCTGAACCCAGCTTAATCTTCCATCTCCGTTTTCCAGTCTTATTTCTCTTTTCCACAGCCACTACGCTCCTTGGGACTTATTCCACATAAGATATCTCATTCATCATAGCACAAAAGGTATTGGTCTGGGAACTGTTTTTCAAAAAACGATCCGGATAAAAGACAATTCAAAATCGCAGAACTGAAGTGAAAAGTTTATTTCCACTTTGAAAAGCGTGAAAAGAAAAGTGGCAATTACTCTTACAAAAATGAGTGATTGCTACTTT
>CAJFOT010000064.1 GCA_904397815.1 Candidatus Paralachnospira sangeri | reverse complement strand
CATAACGTAAGCATAGCACAAGCCACCACTTTTGGCTACCTTAACCCACCGTCTAAAGCCAGTGGGATTGCGGTAGCCCTATTTCAAGTCGAAGCAGTCCACGTCCTCATCCACCAAAAAGACATGCTTCAGCTCACTAAACGCAGAAAAAGCCAATAGTGCCGCCTGTCTTTGACGGCCTTCATCGCTGGGAGACAGTTTCCTGAACTGCAGAACTGCCATATATTCCCCTCCTCCTCTTTGGTCTTTTCATTTCAGTATTATTTTATTTTACCCCCTTTTTCTCCCCTGATCAATTCCGATTCCGGCGTCAATTATTCCAGTTTGAGAACAGTTTGGAAACGGCTTCCATCACTTCCATCTGCTCTGATAGACCTTTTCTCCCTGAACCTGAATGATCACCGCCCCCTGTTCCCACGTCACCGCCTGACGGCATCCCTGAGCTTCCAGCCGGTCCAGCAGCTTTTGGTGCGGATGTCCATAGGAATTTCCGAATCCGCAGGAAATTACTGCCAGTTCAGGGGAAACAGCCTGGAGAAACGGAGTACCAGTTGAGCCGCTGGAGCCATGGTGGGCCACCTTCAGAATCTGGCAGTCCAGAATATCAGCGTCCTTCCCATAGCGCGCCAGAATAGCCTGCTCTCCTGATATTTCCACATCCCCGGTAAATAAAATTCCTGTCTTGTTATATTCAAGTTTTAATACCATAGAACCATCATTGTCCGATGAGAGAAAAATATCTGATGCAGGATGAAGACAGGTCATGGAAAATCCCTCCCCTGACAGCAGCAGCCCCGGCGCAGTATAGATAATACGGGTTCCGTTTGCCGCAGCCAGTCCTTCCAGCACCGCAACGGTCTCATGATCTTTAAAAGGCACTGGAATCCACAGCCGTTTAATCGGAAATCCCGATGTCAGAGCTTCCTCCAGACCAGACATATGATCCTGATCCGGATGAGAGAGAAACCAATCATCAATTTCATCTGCGCCAGACCACCTGACTGCCGGCAGCAGGCAGTTCTCCCCTATCTTCCATCCATCGCTGCTTCCCCCGTCAATCATTATTGTATGTCCTCCTTCCTCCCGGATATAGATACCGTCCCCCTGCCCCACATCCAGGAAGAAAATTTCCAGCCCCTGTTTTGGCCTTCTGGTCAGCCCTGTCAGAGAAACTGCCAGAAAAACTGCCAGCGCCGGCAGATACCATCGTTTCCAATACCGCAGGCGCCTCAACGCCAGAATATAAAATACCAGCAGCCCTGCACAGAATATCAAAATACAAGCCGTCTTCGGCCTTCCGGTCACCCACAGGGCTCCCGGCAAAGCCGATGTTATCCTGCACAGCTGCCGCCACAGCCAGAAAATACCTCTGACAGGCAGCAGGCACAATCCTGCTCCCTCCATCCAGAAAAAACTGACTCCCAGCGCCAGAAAACCCAATGTCATAACAATAGATGACATCGGAATCACCGCCAAATTCAAAAAAATTCCATAGCAGGGATACTGAAAGAAGTGCCACAAAGTGGAAGGAAGAAGTGTAAGCTGAATCCAAAGGGAAACAGTCAGGTTATCACGGAGTTTAACTATTCCGCTCCTGCCATTTCGCTTTTTTGTCTCTGTTATATTTTCTTTTTCCGCTGTCCGCACTGCCTGGGAAACCTGAGCCGCCAGTGCAATTCCTCCCACAGCACAAAAAGAGAGCTGAAACCCGGGCTGGATTATCATCAGCGGCCTTTCCCACAATACTGCCACACAGGCCGCAGCCAGGCTGATAGGCATATCACAGGTCCTCCCCATCAGGCCCGCTGCCAGTGACAGCAGAAACATCACATAAGACCGGATTACAGAAGCGCCGTCTCCCACCGCCAATACAAAAAAGCCCAGAACAACGGCAGATGCCAGGGAAGCAAACCAGGAAGATCCTCCTGCCTTTTTCATCAGGTAATATAGTCCCCAGCCGATAAAAGAAATATGCAGTCCACTGACCGCATAAATATGGCTGATGCCATTATTACGGAAAAGAGTTTCATCCTCGCCGGACAAACCAGCCTTCTCACCTGTCAGAATTGCCGACAGAAGGCCGCTGTCCCTTTCTCCTGCCGCATCTTCCAGCTGGCGCAGGACGATCTGTTTTCCCTGATCAGCCAGATTCGCCAGCTTCCTGTCTGCGGCAGAATACCACTCCCACTGCTCCAGCGCAATCCTGCCTTCCAGCCCCAGGGATTTATAATAAGCTCTGGCGTCAAACTGCCCGGGATTGGAAGCCGGGTCATAAAGGCGAAAAAAGCCCTCTCCCCTGATAATATCCCCCAGCCTGATCTTCCTGCACATAGATTCATCAATATTCTCTAAGGAAATTACCGCGCCGGACAGACTTCCGGCCCGGAGAACCGATCCGGGTTCCCCCAGCTGATATGTAATCGAAATGTCTCTGCTGTAACATTGAAATGCGTCTTCTCTTTTCTGAATCTGATCCACCCGAATTTCTGCCGAAACCCAGACAGTCTCCCCAGATTCCGCTGCCCAGGCCGCCGCCGGACTCCAGGCAGATGCCTGCTCCATCCGGACAGCCCCTGTCAGAAACAGCAGTGGAACCAGAAATACCAGCCTGCGCCGTAACACCGCGGCGGCGCAGGACAGCACAACCAAAACCGCTGCGGCCAGCGTCAGATCAAAATAACCACAGACCTCTCCAAACACAAAGGCTCCTGACAGCACCAGGAAAGGCCGTTTTTTCATATATCACTGCTCCATCTTATTCCATTCCGCCCACATAATCCAGATTTCTCTCAAACACTGTGGTAAAGGAAATGTTCTCCCGGAATTTCACATCTGCCGAACCATTGATGGTAATCTGTACTCTGTTGATTCCTGCCAGTTCAGACAGAGAATTCACCACTGAATAAATCGGAATATAATCCTGCACATTCAGAGCGTCTGTGATAAAAGTCGAATCAAAATTCACATAGCAGACTCCGTCTTTCACCGTTGTTCCCAGCAAAGCCAGATTCTCCGGCAGAGTAGGATAAGCATCTTCCGACTCAGGTCCCTGAATCAACTGATTGATAACCAGTTTTTCCACCGGCATATCACTGCTGTACAGCACTGTCCGCTCAGTTTCGTACAGAAGATCCCCAGCCTCATTGGCGAAATAAAGGATCAGCGTAATAGGCTGCATGGAATCCAGATCCTCATTTAAACTGTCCATGAAGGTATCTGCCTGCATAATGCCTACCGGCGTGCCGCTCTTATCCATCAGCGGCTGGTCATTGACATAAAAGCTGACGTAGCTGACGCCCGGGATCTGACAGAGCGTTTTGACCACCGCAGCCCGCAGCAGTATTTCTGTGATACTGCTTAATGTCTGATAGGTACTGTCAAAATACAGCGTCAGAAAATCAGACTCCACCTCATACTGATTAATGGTGAGAGATTCTGGAAATACGGACTGAACATCAATTGCCTCCGGCTGCCGCCGCATCTCTCCCAGCAGTTCCCGTACCAGAGTAGAAGCGTCACTTCCCGAAGCCTGATAACTCTCTGAAACCAGCTTTGTTTCATTTTGGTTTTTATAGTAAACAGTATAGACGCCCTCTTCCTGTTCTGCCGTCTCTTCCACCTGTCCGCTGCCGCAGGCACACAAACTCAGAGAAAAAACCGCTGCCATAAGAAAACACAGCGTCTGCCGCCAAAATCTGCCGCGTCCCTGTTTTTTTCTCACATTCATCCCTCCTGCCTCTATGCAATATAAATCAGCGGGATTCTGACAGTGAAGGTACTTCCTTCACCTTCCTTACTGTACAGTTTGATCGCGCCATGATGCAGCTGAATAACCGAATAGGTAATCGCCAGTCCCAACCCTGTTCCGCCCGTCTCTCTGGAACGGGCCTTGTCCACCCGGTAAAATCGCTCAAACACTTTGCTCTGGGCCTCCTCCGGAATACCAAGACCGGAATCCTGCACTTTCACATAGAAAAAGTTGTGATCCGCATTCAGAGAAACCCGTACCCAGCCATCATCTACATTATATTTAATAGCATTTTCCACCAGATTGGTGACAGCCAATGCCAGCTTTACCTCATCGATTTCTGCTACCACCGGCCGGAAACTTTCCAGCACCAGCTCTATATTCCGTTTCTGCGCCAGCGGCCTGAGACGCTTCAGCACCATTTCCAGCATCTCGTTGATGCTGACCTGCCCTACCTTCAGTTCCATATTAGACTTATCCAGCCGCACAAGCGTCAGCAGATCCTCAATGATAGTGCTTTCTCTGTCGATCTCATCGGAAATATCGCTTAAAAATTCTCTGTACAGTTCAATAGGCGCCTCTTCCATCGACATCAGAGAATCAGCCAGCACACGAATTGAAGTAATCGGCGTTTTCAATTCGTGGGATACATTGGACACAAATTCCTGCCTGCTTTCATCCAGGGTTTTCAGCCTGGTCAGCGTCTGATTATAAGCATCGCAGATTTTTTCTGTCTCCCTGCAGTCCCTGACCTCTACCAGTTCCATGTCTCCGAAGGCGGCTTTATTGATAGCTTCTGTTACCTTCTTCAGCGGATGCACCAGCAGCGCGGACGCGAAGAACGCCACAAATGCCGCGCAGATCAGAATGACAATATTCATAATGCCTGCCGTTTCATAATAGGAATCCACCATATCCGCAATCACTCTTGTAGATGATGTCATAATCATCACACCGTCCACCTGCGCCAGTCCTGTGTCATAGATCGGCAGAATTATCTGTATCCGCTGAGCCCGTTCAAAATATTCAGAGCCGGACTCTCCTTTGAAACATTTGATAACCCCTTCTGAAACATTAAATTTTCCTTCATCAATGGAATAGGTATCTTTAATAATCTCAAAGGTTTTATCCACAACCATAATCCGGCCGTCATAAATATCTGACAGCAGGCTTAGTTCGCTGTTAATTCCCACAGCGCTTTGATCGTCCAGATAGCCGGTTTTTGCCAGCTGTTTGGACAATGTATTCAGCTGATACTGCAGTTCCTGGGTTCTCGACTCAATCTGATCGTCCAGACTGCCCCGCAGAAGCAGATGTCCAGCCAGATAAGCCGGCAGAAAGCTGCAGAATACCAGCAGGCAGAAAATCCAGAGACGCAGGCTCTTCAGCTCTCTGGTTTTTTCCTTAACCTTTGAAATAATAACCTACCCCCCACTTCGTATGAACGTACTGCGGATCACTGGGGTTGCTCTCGATCTTTTCCCGCAGCCTTCGCACATGCACGTCTACGGTGCGGACATCCCCCGGGTACTCATAGCCCCATACGATGTTCAGCAGCTTTTCCCTGCTGTATACCTTGCCCGGATTGGTCAGGAGAAGTTCCAGGAGGTCAAATTCCTTTGCTGTCAGATTAATCTCTCTGTCCTGAATAAATACCCGCCGGCTCTCCCCGTCCAGGGTCAGAGCGCCGCATACAATCTTCTTCTGCTCCTTTTCCTTCGGTTCTTTATTCTTGCCGCTCCTTCGCATAATCGCCTTAATCCTGGCTTTTACCTCAAGAATATTAAAAGGCTTTGTGATGTAATCATCCGCACCATATTCCAGTCCCAGAATCTTGTCCATATCATCACTTTTGGCCGTGACCATGATAATCGGCATATCCGAAAACTCCCGGATCATACTGCATACCTCATATCCGTTATGTACCGGAAGCATAACATCCAGCAGCACCACATCATACTCGGTCTCTCTGGCCAGTTTCAATGCCTCCTCACCGTCGTAGGCACAGTCCACTTCCATGCCTTCCTGCTCCAGACTGAATTTAATTCCTTTAACAATTAGCTTTTCATCATCTACTACTAATACCTTTTTTGCCATTCCGACTCCCTGTTTCTCTTATTCATGCTTTTCATCTATCGGGACACTTTAATGTAATCTTTTATCTTCGCAAAAGCGCCTTCTTTGATGCCGGGCACGTTCATAATCTCCTCAACAGCGGAAAACCCGCCGGTCTGTTCTCTGTACTCCAGAATCGCCTGCGCCTTTGCCTCGCCGATCCCCGGGAGGGTCATCAGGCCCTCCAGCCCTGCCGTATTCAGGTCTACCAGTCCGTCGCCATTCTCTCCCTCGGCCTCTGCTCCGGATAAACCGGCATTCCCGTTCCCGTAAGGCTGTTCCTCCACATCCTCCAGAAACGGAACAACAACCTTCCCGCCGTCAGTTACCGTCTCAGCCATATTCAGATAATCCGGCGCACCGCCTTCCAGAACACCGCCGGCGGCTTCTACTGCTTCCCAGACCCGGCTTCCCGCCTCCAGCACATAAACATCGGGGACTTTTACAGCCCCGCAGACATGAACCGTAATCCATTCTGCCTCTTGTATCGTTTCAGTTTCGGCCTCTGTCTCTTCCTCTTCCTCTGTCTGTTCCTGCGTCTCTGGTGCCGGGACAATCTCCTGCCGTTCCCTGCCGCAGCCGGTCAATATCAAAACAGACAGATACAGATACAAAATCAAAACATCGACTGCGCTCCGTTTTTTCTCCGGCATATTCATTCCTCCTCTGCCCTTCCGGGTCATTAGAGAAAACCTGATTACCCCACTTTATGCCGTACCATTTTATTGTACCCAATCTGTCTGTTTCTTGCAAGTGAATTTCTTTTTTTTATGTTTTCTTCACAATTAGAAATGCTACTTTTTAAAGAGAATAATTCCGGCGATAGCCAGCACCATGCCTGCTGCTTTTTTCCACTCAAACGCAGCCTTCTCCACACCGAACATACCGAACACTTCAATCAGGTAGGCTGTCAGAAGCTGGGCAATGACGATAATCATAACCGCCGCGGCAGGCCCCAGCTGATCCATACTCTTAATCACAGTAAAAGTAATAAACGCTCCCATCACGCCGCCCAGCAGCATATACTTCGGTTCCACCTCCATCAGCGGCCGGATGCTGTCCCGTCCGGTTACCATCCACGCCGCCAGACAGGTCACCAAAGCAGTCAGCTGAACCCAGCCCCCTGATACCCAGATGCTGGAGGTTTTTGTCACCTCCGTATTAAAAACTCCCTGTATGCTCATCAGCGCTCCGGAAATGATGGCGATCAACCATCCGCTCATACAACAACCTCCGTCCATCAGAATAAGATGTTACCAGTTTTCCCACGGAGGAAAATTTTATTCACCCGCTTCATGTTATGACAGACAAATATCGACAAAGAGCAATAGGGCATAATATTGGCGCTAAAGGTATGCCCTTTCGGGCAATATTGTTTCCTGCAGGTTAACTTTTTTGCCAGAAGTTAAAATATGCTCTATTGTTTTTCCGGCATCAGATTCTTATACTGTTATCAGGAGGTCGGAATTATGAAAGAAATCCATCTCGGCCGCGTCCTGGTTGAAAACCGCCATAAGCGTGGGATTACCCAGGATGAATTGGCCGCATATATGGGCGTGTCAAAAGCCGCTGTTTCAAAATGGGAGACAGGTATGACATATCCCGATATTACTTTGCTGCCCCAGCTTGCCGCCTATTTTAATATCAGCATTGACGAATTAATCGGCTATGAGCCGCAATTGACGAAAGAGCAGATTCGGGTCTTATATCGAAAACTGGCAGCTGACTTTTCCACCCGACCGGCAGAAGAGGTACGGAAGCAGTGCCGGGAGATTACGAAAAAGTATTTTTCCTGTTTTCCTCTTCTGTATCAGATCGGGAGCCTGTATGTAAACTATAGTCCATTGGTCGAGGATAAAGCCGCGGCAAAAGAAATGTTAGAGGATGCCTGCAGGCTGTTTGAACGGGTAAAATCCGAAACGGACAATGTGGATCTGGCAAAACAGGCCCTCAATATGGAGGCGTTATGCCAGTTAACCCTGGGCAATCCGGCAGAAGTATTAAATCTGCTGGGCCAGCCGGATTTTTCCATGACATCCACAGAGCCGCTGCTGGCTTCTGCCTATCATTGTTTAGGCAATAAAAAAGAGGCCAGGAGTATTTTGCAGGTAGGTATGTTTCAGCATACCGTTGTGCTTATCAATCTGCTGTCCATCTATCTGGGACTGTGTCTGGAACGCAAAGAGGCCTTTGAAGAAACCGCAAGAAAGTCATACGCAATTATGGAGGCTTTTGATCTGGAGAAGCTGCACCCGGGAGTGATACTTCCGCTGTTTTTCACCATTGCGCAGGGATATATGAAGCTGGGAAACCCTGAAAAAGCATTGGATCTGCTGGAACGGTATACACAGCTGGCAACCGGCAGCATTTATCCCCTGCGCTTTCACGGCGATGAATACTTTGACCTTTTAGATGGCTGGCTGGAAAACACCCTTACGATGGGCAGCGATATGCCCCGGAATGAAATGACGATTAAGAAAAGCGCGGCAGAGTCTATTATAAACTGCAAGACCTTTGAGCCGCTGAAAGATGATATTCACTTTCAGAATATGATAAGGCGGCTGAAAACCCTTGAAGAAAAACATTAAGCCGGTTTCCGTTTAAAAGCCGGTTAAGAAATGGAGGACTATAAAATGATTCGCAAATTTATGAAAAACATTTTCGGTGAGAACTTCACAGAAAATAACGCAAAACTGGCGTCCGTCAATTTTGCGATTATCCTTTTGATGTTTCTTCTGTCCGGCATGATGCTGCTCTTCCTGCCGGAGCAGATTTCCATTCTGCATACGGGCACTACTTACTATCCGCTGCCCAGCGTTTTGGCTGTCTGGCTGCTTCCAATCATTGCGCTAGTTATAAACATCAGCTTTATCAGGCAAAAGCGGCTTTCAAAGATGAACAGCATGGTGTTCATTGTTCTTTTCGTGATCATGATGGCATCGTACCTCTCTCAGATATAAGCGGGGTTAGCCATGAAGCGTACACTCTGCAAAGCAATCTTAAAAAACAGAAGCACTCCCGTTATTACCCTTTCACTTTCTGTGACAGGTATTTATGCGGGGTACTTGATATGGTATGTATTGAGTCATTATCTTCCCGGACCAGTATCTGATTATCGTGTATTCGTGTCCATCCTTGCCATTTGGATATGCGCATTTATTGCGATCTGTCAAATACCTGATCAGCTTTTTACAAATCGCCGGATAAAAGATGTGCTGTGCTTTCCGGTGTCGGCCGGTAAATTAGTCCTTTTAATGATCGGCCGCCTTGCCTGCCTGCAGTTTGGCGTTGCTGTTTCCGTATTTTGGGCCTGCTTTTTATATGATGACGGGGACTGTCCTCTGACAGTAACCATCATACTGTTCTGCTGGATTTGCAGTTATTTGATTAATCTGCTTGTTCTGCTGATGTCCGCGGCCATCGCCAAACACACAGAACTTCCAGTATCGTAAAACCAGTAAAGCTATAATACCCGCAAAAATTAAAAATCCCTACTTTTTATTAGAATGGAAACGAGTATCCAGAAACAGGGAACTTATTTTCTTTTCAAACATTAAGAATGTCCTGACAGTGATGATTCTGTGCCGGCTATTTGTACAGAATTTTGACTGGATCGGCGTGTCCGGACAGTACACCGCGGAATTGTTCCTGATGGTGTCCTGCTGTGCGGTGAATACCATTTCCAGCACCGCCTATTCCAGTGATCCGAACAAAGCATACGTTTCTTTTCTTCCCATATCCACACACCGGTTGTTTTTCTGGAAAACCCTGCAGGGTTTCTTCTGGGGAGAAATCACCGTACTGCTGTTCTGGATAGGAGCAGTATTTTTTCACAGTATATCCGCGCCGGATGCCTGCTTACTTCTTATTTATGGAACCGTAATGAATTATGGATGTGTCTGGCTTGGCGTATTTTCAGACTATAAGATGCCGCGCTCACCCAACAGTACGAATGAGCTGCTCCATGGGAATATCAGCAAGGTTATCGTTCTTTTTGCCTCGGCAGCTTTAACCATTGGGGAGATCTGCTTCACAGCGCAAACCGCCGGCGCTATCTCTCTGCTGCCATTTGCTGTTTGCGTCAGTGGCTGTATTGTTGCGATAGAGTGTGCATATTGGTTATTTTGCAGGAGGAGTTTTTGTGATTAAAATAACAGGTATATCAAAAAAATATGGGAACAGGATCATTTTGGAAAACATCTCCTGCTCCCTGAACAATCATCGGATTTACGCACTGGCTGGCGTCAATGGCATAGGCAAATCTACACTGTTAAATGCCATCACACAGCCTGCCGGCATAGACAGCGGAACGGTGGAGATTGACGGGATTGATAATCGGGAATTTTCGTCTAAATTTCATTTTTTCTATGTGCCGGACAGCAAAGAAATGTTTTTGAAATAGGGCTACCGCAATCCCACTGGCTTTAGACGGTGGGTTAAGGTAGCCAAAAGTGGTGGCTTGTGCTATGCTTACGTT
>CAJFOT010000063.1 GCA_904397815.1 Candidatus Paralachnospira sangeri | reverse complement strand
CATAACGTAAGCATAGCACAAGCCACCACTTTTGGCTACCTTAACCCACCGTCTAAAGCCAGTGGGATTGCGGTAGCCCTATTTCAATTCTGCATCCGTGGAAATTCCCATAGCGGAAATTACAATCCCGCCATATCTGATCAGACAGATGGCTGTCCGGCATCGTCACACCCACGCCCTTTACTGATTCCATCCGGCATCGGGAAAAATAAGCGCCAGAGAAATCGCAATTGGAAAAGTCACATGCCCTGATCTGAAGGTCCACCAGCGAACTGCCAGTAAAGCGGCAGCCAAAGAAACGGCAGTTTTCAAATACAATGCTCCTGAGCCGAATTTTAGAAAAGTCACAGTCAGCTGCCTGAATCCCTTTTACCCGAAGTCCCGTCAGTTCCTCTTCCGCATCCCGCGCCTGAGACATCAGATCTTCGATTGACCCGTCCGGCACAGTCAGGGACGCCTCCTGTATCTGCGGACCGGTGATTTTGACAGCTTTCTTTATTTTTTCTTTTTCCATCGCACACTCCATCGTTTAAAACAGCTGTATGCCATTCATTTCTTACGCAGGCTGTCAATCCATTAACTCACTGCTCCCGGCGAAGTTTCTGAAAAGCGATCCGGGGCGATCCTTCACGGACGTATATGATCCCGCATCGTGTAAACCCTTTCTTTTTCAGCAGATTTTGCATGGGCTGATTGTCCTTATATGTGTCAATTCTCAGATTCCCACATTGGGAAAAAGCCCAATCCAGGCAAAAGGAAGCCACGCCTCTCTGCCGGGAGGAAGCGGTAATCCGGTGAACCACGCCATAAGGCGCATCATTCAGCCACCCGCCGTCATCGATACGGGCATAATCCGGATCCGGCTCACAGCTGAAATAAAATACGCCGGCGATCTCTCCATCCGTCTCACATACATAGCTGCGGCCTTCCTCGATATCCTGCCGGACAATCTCCTCCTCCGGATAACTGTCTCCCCATTGATCAGGATTCCCATTCGCCTTCATAAATGCCCTCGCCTGCTCATATAACGCCAGGATTCGGGGGAGATCCTCCATCATTGATTTTCTGATTTCCATGGTCTGTCTCCTTGTTCCTTGTTATGTATTTCTTTTTCCAGAGATTATTATAGCCGAAACCTGACCGCTAAGCAACTGAAAAGACCCGGCATCCGCATACAAAAAAACCTTACTGTTCTTCTTTTCTCCTCAGAAAATCAGTAAGGTTCTTTGTATCATTGTTAATTACATGCTTCTGTACAGATCTTCATACTGTCTGGCTGAATTGGCCCAGGAGTAATCTTTTGCCATGCCCCGGTCTACCAGCTTGTTCCACTCCCGCTTTTTATTATAATACACACTCAGCGCATAGCGGATAATATCCAGCATCTCATGGGCATTGTAATTGGCAAAGGAAAAGCCTGTCCCTGTGCTCTCGTATTCATTATAGGGCTCCACTGTATCCTTCAGGCCGCCGGTCTCCCTGACGATGGGCACTGTACCGTAACGCAGGCTCATCAGCTGGCTGAGGCCGCAGGGTTCAAAAAGAGAGGGCATCAGGAAGGCATCACAGCCTGCGTAGATTTTATGGGACAGAGGATCGGAATAATAAATATTCGCGGAAACCTTTCCGTGATATTTCCAGTCATAATGGCGGAACATATTTTCATATCGTTCCTCGCCCGTTCCCAAAACAACCAGCTGCAGATCCTCGCTGCAGATTTCATCCATCACGCACTGGATCAGGTCAAACCCTTTCTGATCTGTCAGCCGGGAAACGATGCCGATCATAAATTTCTTCGGATCCACTTCCAGGCCCAGCTCCTGCTGCAGCGCAGTCTTATTCTTCACCTTCTCTTTCCGGAAGGTTCTCGCGTTGTAGTGCTGGGCAATGTGGGGATCCGTCTCCGGGTTAAATTCATTATAATCAATGCCGTTCACAATACCTACCAGAGAATTGGACCGGGCCCTCATCAGGCCGTCCAGCCCCTCCCCGTAAAAAGGCATCTGAATCTCTCTGGCATAGGTGTTGCTTACTGTAGTGACTTTATCTGCATAAACGATACCGCCCTTTAACATATTGGCGTCTCCGTAAGCTTCCAATTTATCTGGCGTAAAATAGTAGTCCGACAAACCAGAATATGCCTGAATGGTCTTTTTATCCCATACGCCCTGAAACCGCAGGTTATGTATGGTAATCAGGCTCCTCATGCCCGCATAGAAAGGACCATCTCCAAATTTATCCTTCAGGTGCACCGGAATCAGCCCGGTCTGCCAGTCGTGGCAATGCACAATATCCGGCTGGAAGCCGATCACAGGAAGAGCAGACAGCGCCGCCTGGGAAAAAAAGCAGAATTTCTCAATATCCCATAAGACATTCCCGTAAGGCTTATCACCTGAAAAATACTCCTCATTATCAATAAAATAAAAGATATTTCCCTCATAATTCAACTGAAGAATTCCTACATATCTGTCCAGATTATTGTACCGCATGTAAAAATGACTGATATACTCCAGCTGAGACTTAAAAGGCTCATTCATACATGAATATTTCGGTAAAATCACCCGAACATCAAACTCATCTTTATTGAAATATTTCGGCAATGACCCCACTACATCAGCCAGGCCGCCTGTCTTGATAAACGGTACAGCCTCTGATGCTGCTAATAATACTTTTTTCATGAAATAACCTCCGTACAAACATGTGTATATACAAAGATTATACCCCATATTCTCCCATTAGGAAAGAGTTTTGTGGGAAATATTCTGATATTCATCCCAGCCTGCTTTTATATTCCAGACGAATTTTGTCTGCAATCAGCGCGATAAACTCTGAATTCGTGGGTTTGCCTTTCCCCGTGTGAATGGTATAGCCGAAAAGCGCGTCTATGGTATCCATTTTTCCTCTGCTCCACGCCACTTCAATGGCATGGCGGATCGCCCGCTCTACCCGGCTGGGTGTGGTCTGGTTTTTCTTTGCAATAGTAGGATACAGGATTTTCGTTATGGAATTCAGCATCTCCATATCCTGCACTGACAGAATGATGGCGTCACGCAGATACTGATACCCTTTGATGTGAGCCGGAACTCCGATTTCGTGAATCATGTCCGTCACATCATTCTCCAGATTTCTTTCCATGTAACTGGCTCTGGTTTCCGCATAGGGCGGTGTCTTCACCTCCTGCCGGATCTGGCGGGCAGGCTCCATAAAAGATTTCACCTGACTGACCACCGTCTCCTGGTCCAGCGGCTTCATCATATAATACGCAGCCCCCAATCTGAACGCATCCTCTGTCATTCTCTCTGATCCGACGGCAGACATCACGATAAACTCCGGTCTTTTCTTGATTGTCTGATCCCGATTCACCTTTGCCATCAGCATCAGACCGTCCAGTTTCGGCATAATCAGATCCAGCAGAACCACATCCGGCTGTTTGTGACGGATAATATCATAAACCTCTTTTCCGTTGGAGGCCTTCCCCACAATATTCACATCACTCTCCTTCGACAGCACCTCATCCAGCATCTGCACCACTCTCTCATTGTCATCGGCAATTGCCACGTTCAATTTTCCCATTTCTTTACTCCTCCATGCTTTGTTTTGTTTCAAATTGGAAATATCACCATTATAAGGATCAAATTCCAATTCATCAACAATATATTAACGCACAAAACTTTCATTTATTACAAATTGATAGTTAATATTTTAATTATTTTTATTTGTCAGCATAATAGAATATAGATTGCCGTCGTTTGCTGTCGATATATTTTTGAGAATCTGGTATAAAAGAGGCGAACGCGGCAGAAAACAACAGCACAGCAGGGCCCTTCAGTATGTACTGCTTCAATACGGAATTTGCCCGACGGCGAAATTCTATGCCCCGTTTCGAAAATTACAATCTCATTATCTTTCCGCATCGTACTGCCCCTTTTTCATGCTCCTGACCAATGCTTCATATTTCAACTGATATTCAATCAGGCGCGGAATGTATTCCGGCGGTTTCCTGCGCCCTGCTTCCCAATCCTCCACCGTTCTCAGCGGAATTCCAAGATGCACTGAAAATTGCGTCCATTTATCACCCGAAAAAAAGGGGCAGGCGCAACTCACACGAGTCACACCTGCCCCTGCTGAGGCTGCCTGTATACAGCCTTTTTCAAATACGTTCCACCGCAAATCCGAAATAATCTGCCGCATTATTATAGCTGATTCCTTTTACGATCTGCCCCAGCATGTCCCAGTCTCTGGGATACATATTGGCCGACACTGTCATCTGACCAGTCATTTCTTGGAAATGGTCATTCACTCTTCTATTCCGCCGCTGTCCCCCTCAGCCCGCGTCTCTGCCTTTTTACCATCCCATAATCAAGTACAAAGAACAGAACTGCCAGCGCCATCAGAATTCCTGTGATCAGGAAAAGTCCCTGGCGCACGCCGATCACCAGCGCGTAGCTGAAGATAAAGGAGCCCGCCGCCTGAGCGCCGTTTTCGAAGAGGCTGTACACCCCGATGGCCCGCTCATAGCCGAAGCTCTTAACCTCCTCCAGATCGGTATAATGGCCGGTCTGCAGCGGAAGGCCAAAGCTGTCAGACAGTCCCATCAGGATAATGGCTGCCAGCAGAGCCGGTATGTTCTGATAGACCGCCACCAGGACGAACGCCGCGCCGTAAATCGCAGCTGCCAGCACCAATGCGCCTCTCTTCCGGTCTTTTTTACTGAAGAAATTCGTCAGCACATTGCTGAATGCCATAATACACAGCCCGTTCAGCAGATAGGCATAGCCCACATGGGTTTCCTGCATGCCATATCCGGCTGCCAGAATAGGGAAGGTGTAAATGAGGAAGTACCCTCCGGCGATCATGGGCACACAGATCATGGCGAAATAAACCAATACCCTTCCTTTCAGCAGGAAGCGGAAAATACTCATGCCGGAGCCCCTTTCCCCGGTTTCCTCCTGAGACCCTGCCGCGCTGTAACGGGTCAGGTACTTCATGGACAGAAAATACACCGCCAGACTGAGCGCTGTTATGATTATGAAAATGCCCTGATGGGAAAACCAGTTAATCAGGAAACTTCCAAATACAACGCCGCAGTTAACACCATTCTGAGCCGCCGCGTTATAGGAGGCAAAGCCTTTGTCCTTTTCCGCCTCCGGCAGCATGGCAATCATCGTATTGATAATCAGCAGCAGCATTCCCCAGCCTGCGCCTACCACGCCGTTTCCGATAGTCAGCACCCATATATTGGGTACAGACCGCAGAGCGAAGCCGGCAGTAAAGAGAATGGCGCTGATGACCACACTCCGTTTTTCTCCCAGACGTTCCAGCACAGCGCTTCCGAACACGGAAAATACCGCGCCGACCACAACTTCCGCGGAAATCGGCAGCGCAGCCATCACCTCTGCGGGAATGGTACTGATGCCGCTGTCCCCTGCCAGCTCCATGGCATAAATGGGCAGGAATCCTGTGGCCACGTTTGTCAGGAAGAATATGGCAAATACGATCATACGCAGTACATCTGCCGGCACTGCCGCAGGCAGGCCGCCCTCTCTGCGCCGGATCCAGTTTCTGTCGTAGTCTCCCTTTGCCTGAATGAATATGATCAGCTCCAGGGCAACCAGAATCACGACCACTGTAATCGCCAGTATATTGATAAACAGATCCACCACCATGGCCTGGTTTTCGCTCTGGAAGCTGTTCAGGTCTGTTCCCACCTCCAGCAGGCCGATCACTTCCCCGTTATCATCTATGACCGGATTCAGCACGAAGAGAAAGCTGCCCTCGCTGGTCTGATAGTCTGCGTAGACCTTCCCCTGTCTGGTCTCTATGATTTCCTGCTCGTCAGAACCTTCATAGGGCCAGTCCTGGGGATGGATGGCACCGGTATCTTCCTGAAGACAGTAAGTGGCGATAATCATATGATCCTGGATTTTATAAAAAGCACAGTACAGATCCTGAACAGTGGCGTCTTTTGCCATAAACACACTGTGAGCCGCCTCTTTCACCGCCATATAGTCCTCATCCATAAAGTCGGACGCAGAGTCAATCCGGCTGAAGGCGTCATAGGGCAGATTTTCGACCATGATTTCCGATGCCATCTGGGCCCGGGTGATGATGGCGTCCAGGATCAGCTCCTGATACCGGGGAATCAGAATCCCGGCAAACAAGGCTGCCATGGCGGCTGCGCCCAGGATCATTCCGGCCGCTATTTTATTGAATCTGCTGCCGGACTTTACAATATAGCGAATCAGGAAAAAGAGAACCGCCGCCGCACTGACTGCCAGAATTCCCATTGCCGCCCACATCAGAATGCACAATATGCTCTGGCTCAGAGACATAGAGCAGGATGTAATATAGCTGTAGGCGCCGTCCTGATACTGCTTCACCGAATAATCCGTACAGACAATCAGGCCGTGATCCGCATTCAGGTTATAAGCGATTTCTTTATCATACAGATCGATATCCTCTTCGATCCGGTCTGCAGTTCCGTCCGGACTGATCACCAGCACGTCCCGCAGGCCGATATCTGTCACATACAGATTCCCATCCGGTCCCATGCTGATTTCATGGGGCACGCTCAGCTCCGCCGAATCCCCGGCATCATACAGCACCGGACGGTCTGTCTCAGACCGGTACAGACACACCTGCCCGCTGTAAGTGGAGTAATAGACATCCCCTGTCTCCTGGTTCATCGCCGCGCTGACTGTATACCCGGCCAGAGGCATAGAGCAGGTTCTGACCACATTCTGATCCTGGTCATAAAAAATGAGGGCGCTGTCCTCTTTATATACATACATCACGCCCTCCCGGGTGGGGATCAGCGCGCCGATACGGGGCGACAGCTCCGGTGTCTCATAACTGTATTCTGCCGTCACACCCAGAAATTTTCCGCCAGCCGAATACGCCAGGACACGCTCCCTGCTGACGCGGAAGCTGCCGTCCTCAATCACCGAGTCCTGAATGTAAATCTCTCCTTTCTGATTTACAGCCACCCTCTTTCCTTCATGAAGCCCTTCATCGGAGGCATTCACCTCCCACAGAAGTTCATTGTCTTTGCTGACCTTACGCAGTCTGGAGCCGGAAGCATCCAGCACCAGCATATTTTCCTGCTCATCTTTCGTCACATAAACTACATTTGAAAATTCCAGCTCCGCGAAGGGAACCTGAAACAGCAAATCCTGCCTGATATATATAAACATGATACATATCAGAAGCAGAACCGCTGCTCCTGCCTTTTTCCACGTCATATCCTCCTCCTGTTTCTGACTTTCATGCTTTTGCGCCGGCGTTACTGCTTCCTCAGTTCATACCTGGGCGCCAGTGTATAGGGCGCCAGCTTTGTTTTATATTTCCGCAGTCCCTCCAGTCCCATATCTTCTGAGTAGTTGATCACTCTGGCCTCCTGCAGAAACCGTTCAAAGCACTCTTTATGGATATATTCATTAATTCCCCGGAATCCCCGCTCCGTTTTCTTAAACTCAAAAAATCCCAGACCGTTATGGCAGCTCACGATGCTGTAGGCGATCACTCTGCCTTCTGTGAATATCACAATCCCGTTGGCGTCCAGATCATTGATATTGGTAATGACGCTGGCAGCGGTTTTTTTCAGGCATCCGTACTGGCATTCCTCACACTGGTGAACAGCGCACCAGCTCCGCTCAAGAAAATCTGTGCACGCATCCAGATGCCCCGGGGTCAGCAGCTCTGTCGTTGTCTGATATTTCCGCTGAAAGTATTTCCGGTTATACCGGGTGTCTTTTCCGTCTATTGCATGGCGGTAAAAATCTTCTGCTGCGTATAAATAATCGCACAGCCCCCGGTCATTGATCACCTCCCATTTCACCTCCGGTATTCCCTCATAGTAAGTCTTCATCCACTCTGCCGCTTCCATCAGGATCAGAGGGACTTCCAGTTCTTTTACATATTCTTCTGTTTCGAAAAACGCCTCGTTTACACTTTCCTGGTCATAATGTCCCAGAAAGGGAAGCATCACCCACCGCTTTTTCTCTGTATCATAAGCCAGCATCAGCATATAGCGGCCGACTGTCTTATGATAAATGGCAAAACTGTCACTCCAGGCCACCATATCCGCGAAACAGAGGGCGGACCCCCAGTATCCGTTCATCTGGTCATAATAGCGGTAAAACAGATCCCTGTCCTTCGCCGACAGACACTGAAATCCCATGTTTGTCAGTTTCTTCTGTAAACACATATTACTAGAACCTCTCTATGTAAATATCGATTTCCCCGGCATCGTCTCTCTGATAATACTGGTTGCAAAGATAAAGATATTCCCTGGCCGCCGCGTCTCTCCGAAACTGCTTCAGCACCTCCACGAAGGCGTTCCTGGCTTCATAGAATTTTCTGGCACAGAACAGGCTGACTCCTTTCTCAAACATCTGCCTGGTCATATCCTTGCGCCGTCTGTCTTCCTCATTGTCGCCGTCATATACATCGTAGATTTTTTCCATACGATTGGTGAAGGTATTATACAGATAACCGATGGTCCGCACATGATAAAGCTGAAACAAGTCTTCAATCTGCGAAGCCGCCGACCCGGTAATTAAAATATGGGAATAATATTTGGGCGCCAGTTTCTGCAGAAATCCCGCCACCGCCGTCTGCTGCGAGATGGAGAGGGCGGACATTCTGGCCTGATCTCCCACCACGCCCAGCATCACGGAGCCATACGCGATTCCCACACTGTAGCTTCTGTTTTCCTGCCCCAGGCTGTTCAGCCGCTGGCAGATCGATACGGCCGCGTTCAGCGCCTTTTCACATTCATCGGGATACAGGGCAGTGAAGCCGCCGTCCTGAAAGGTTTCAATCATCCCCTCAGACTGGACCACATCCGGAATCGCCTGCCGAAGGATACGGTTGATAAAGGCAAACATCTCTTCTGAGCTCATCTGCCGGATCGTCTGGTCAAAATCAATCACATTAAAATTCAGCACCGCCAGCTGTCTCTGCCTCTGATCGCCCAGCCTGGTATCCAGCACACTCTCTTTTCCCAGAAGACGGAAGAACCGGGACGGGACATATCTGTGGTAGGCTTCATTGATAGTGTTAATCTCGCCTACATGATTCTGAATGTTCAGGGACATCCGGTTAAAAACTCTGGTGATCTCACTGATTTCATCGGAGCCTCTGACGCGGATCAGCTGACCGTATTTTCCGTCAGCCAGGTTTTCCGCGGCAATTTTCAGCTTCTTAACCGGCCCCAGGATGGAGAACTGCATGATTACCAGCAGAACCGCAAAACAGGTCAGCGTAATAACAGCGATTGCCTCCTGGATCTGAATGGTCGCCTCCTGCACATAGGTCTCCACATCGGTCATATTCACATCCACGCCGACGAAAGCCACTGTTTCTCCGCCGGAATCAAAAACCGGCGCGTAGACAGAGGCCAGCGTCTGGCTGATGTTTCCCTGGATGGTAGTGGTAATATCCAGGCCCGGGCTGGGCTCCCCCGTCTCCATCACTGCCAGCGCGGAATCAAAATCATTTCCGAATTCCACCTGCTCGCCCAGAGGAGATTCCGCATCTCCAATCAGCTCTTTCTGCTCCTCTGTCAGTTTTGCGTCAAATATGTAAATTCCTGTCTCTTCATCTAACGGATACATGACATACAGATAGTAAACGTCGGTCTGTTCTTTCATATTATTCAGCCTGTCCAGATCCTCCACATACTGGGAAGTTCTCCTTCCTGTCTGCGCATAGTATCTGACCCTGTCCCCGTCCGTCACGCTGGCCGCCAGCCTGGCAATACTGATAGCATGGTCATAATATTTGTCTATGATCGTGTCTTCATAGCTGCCTCTCAGCACATAAGAGATCACCCCGGAAAGAACCAGCACAAAGGCCAGAAATATGATGAAAAATTTCGGCCGTAAACCAAATTTAATTTTCATTGCTCCGCCGTCCTTTCTAGGGAATCTGTATCGTCATGGTACCCGGGCTGGTGATGCTGATTACTCCGCCCCAGCTGCACATACATTTTGAAGACTGATTCAGCGCCGGCTTCCCGGCAATCAGCACTGTGGGCGAGCCCGGCGCCCACGGCGCCGTTGTCACCGGAACACAGGGCATCGGTGTCAGCACTCCCAGAGCGGCTGCCGTCGCGGATGCCACCTGAGGATTTGCCATAGATGTACACATGCCGAAGGACATAATATTTTTCATCGGTACCTGATCCATAATTGTGGCAATGGGCATGGAAGTGGTTACCTTACCCTCCGGTGTCACCACCAGGGTGGAGGGCGCCATGCCGAATGTGCAGGCGCACACCGCGCCGCCGCATACTGCAAAACCCATCTCTTTTCCTCCTGTTCCTCTGATATTTATCTTATGTGCCCATTCTCCTTCACACAGAAAACGCGCAAACTTTTTATCTGTCAGCTTTCCACAGAAGGCCCTGACACGGATCCTCCCGGTTCTGTAGACGGTTCCGATTCTGTCTCGGACTCTGACTCGGATTCGGACTCTGACTCTGATTCGGATTCGGACTCTGACTCTGATTCCTCTTCTTTCGGCGTGATCAGTTCTCCGTTGCGGAATTCTCCCTCTGCTTCCACGAGTCCGGTATCCGGGTCATACAGGATCCCCTGGCCGTTATACTGGCCCAGAATAAAGTTTCCTTCATACAGCTTTGCGCCGGAATCTGTGTACAGGATGCCGTAGCCGTCATACTGGCCGGCCCGGAATTCTCCCGAATAAATCAGCACATTGGTATCAGGGTTATAGAGGCTGCCGCTGCCGTCATACCGGCCGTTATAAAATTCTCCGTCATAAATCAGCACGCCGTTCGACGCAGAAAATTCCTTTCCCGCTCCGGAATAAGTGTCTCTGGAAAACTCACCGTCATAAATCAGTGTTCCGGTAGCCGGGTCATAGGCTGTGCCGGCCCCCTCCCGCCGTCCGTTTTTAAATTCGCCTTCATAGATCAGGACGCCGTTTTCATACAGACTGCCCTCGCCTTCATATTTGTCCTTGGCAAAGCCGCCCTCATAGACGATGTTTCCGTTCTGGTCATACTCTGTGCCTTCACCGCTTTTTTTGTCATTCTCGAATTCACCTTCGTAAACCAGGACGCCGTTTTCATACAGACTGCCCTCGCCTTCCTTCTTGCCGTCTACCACATCGCCCTCATAGACCACGTTCCCGTTTTCATCCAGGATCTGGCTGGTTCCGCTCTCCAGCTCGCCCTTCTTGAAGGTGCCTTCTGTGGTAGTGCCGTCTGCGTTGTAGAGAATGCCATCTCCTTCATACTCGCCTTTCGCAAAGCCGCCTTCATACAGCAGCCGTCCGGTCTCATCGTAAAGCATGCCTTCCCCGCTGTACAGGCCGTCTTCAAAGCCGCCTTCGTACTGTATGCTTCCGTTGGCAAAGTAAACCGTTCCCTCACCCTCATACACACCTTCTACGAAATCGCCCTCATACAGCAGGATGCCCTCCTCATCGTACAGGATCCCTTTTCCTTCGTACTGGCCTTCCACAAAGTCACCATCGTACAGCAAGATGCCCTCCTCATTGTACAGAAGCCCTTTTCCTTCATACTGGCCCGCCGCAAAGTCGCCCTCATACAGGATGATCTCATCCGTTCCGTACAGGATTCCTGTTCCTTCATACTGGCCTTCTACGAAGTCGCCCTCATAAATTTTATTTCCTTCCTCGTCATAGAGGATTCCTTTTCCATTTCTCTGGTTGGCGGAAAACTCGCCCTCATAGACCAGGACGCCGTTTTCATACTGCCTGCCGGTTCCCTCCATCTGGCCTTCCACCACGTCGCCCTCATAGATCAGGTTTCCTTCATCATCGAACAGCTGACTGACGCCCTCCACGAAGGCGCCCTTGCTGAAAGTTCCCTCCGCAGTGGTTCCGTCGCTTCTGTAGAGGATTCCTTCCCCGTCATACAGTCCCTGGGCGAAATTGCCTTCATACAGGACCCGGTCGCCGGTGTACAGAACGCCGTAGCCATGGTACAGACCGTTTTCAAATGCTCCCTCATAGAGCAGCTGGCCGTCCTCTCTGTAAAGCGTGCCGGTTCCGCTGTATTTTCCCTGGGAAAAGCCTCCTGTATATTCCAACTGGCCATCGGAAAAATAAGTCTGTCCCTGTCCGTCGTACAGGCCCTTTACAAAATCCCCCTGGTAGACCAGATTTCCCTCTTCATCATAGAGACTGCCGGTTCCGTCATACAGGCCGTCCACAAAGGTGCCTTCATAGCACATCACGCCGGTATCGTAGTAGAGGATGCCTCTGCCGGAGTAGAGATTCATCTCAAAATTTCCCTGATACTGGAGTACGCCGTTGTCGTAATACAGTTCTCCCAGCCCGGAGTACAGCTCCTGCTGGAAACCGCCCTGATAGAGCAGCTGGCCGTCAT
The DNA here is from genome assembly GCA_904397815.1 of Candidatus Paralachnospira sangeri. GTDB lineage: Bacteria > Bacillota > Clostridia > Lachnospirales > Lachnospiraceae > Paralachnospira_A > Paralachnospira_A sangeri. Next base: position 35,715 of record CAJFOT010000063.1, on the reverse strand, counting down.
AGTTATACAGGGTGCCGTCTCCTGAAATTCTTCCCTCTTCCAGCCTGCCCACGAAGATGGTCTGGCCGGACTGCCCGTCAGTCAGCCGCACCTTTCCGGTATATCCGTACTGGTCTTCCGAATTCAGAACAATGGTTTTGGTAAACAGGTGAGACACAATAACCGGATGGAGAAACCGGAGATACAAAAGGGGCAGCAGGATCACCAGCACCAGGATCAGGTATACCAGCTTTTTCAGCACATAGTAGCGTCCGATGGAAAAATAATCCTTCAGAGAAACCGGCTTTTCTTTTGTAAAGCCCTTCACCTCTTCGGACACGTCGCTGACAACTTTGTTGACAATGCTGTCCGGGTTGATCAGCCGCTTAATCTTTCTCCCGACAATGATAAAGGGGCGTCTGACAACCATTGTCAGCCGTTTGCCGCCGCGCTTAACGGCATTTGCTATGATTGTGAATAACCGGTTCATTCATCCGCCTCCTCTTCATCACCGATAATTTCCAGGGTGCCGATCTGCTGAAAATTATACTGTTCATTCTGTCCGGACGGCGGATACAGAATTGAATAAATCAGATATACCACCAGAATCAGAAACAGCAGCGTCAGCAGCACCGGCTTCGCCTTCTGATATACCTTCTTGACCCTGTCCCATACCCGGAACCAGAAGGTATTCGGATGGAGGGCCGCTGAGGGGGACTCCAGCTGTTCTGCCAGCCGCAGGTAGGCTTCATATACCTGACGGTAATCCTGATACGCCCCGTTTCTGAGCTGCTCCAGAAACACCGGGATATCCGGGCTGCTCTCCAGCGACAGTTCCCGCTGGAACAGCAGGCTGAAAATATCCGCCATCCTGTCTTCTGTTTTCCCGATGGTCACCGTCTCAAAATCGCTGATTTCCTTCAGGGAATACAGGAAATGAATGTCCAGCGCCGGCGTAACCTGAATGGTATCAGCCCGCAGCACATCCCAGGCCAGCATATCCGGCATATTCAGCAGCAGCAGCCGTTCCAGGATATTTTTCCCGATCGCTGTCCGCTCTTTCAGGACACAGGCTTCTCCCTCCAGCTTCGCCGCCAGGGAGACCGCCTCTTTATGTACAAAAACCAGGTACAGTTCCCCGTCTCTGGAAAAGCATTCATAGAAATCCTCAAATGCCCGGTTGCTCATCTGCTCCATAAAGATCATAATCAGCTTTACCGCCAGCTCCCGGTCCCTGATCTGAAAGATGTCGTACAGCCGTTTCCCCCGGGCGTCCTTTTCCTCCCGCCCCAGAAAATGGATGAACACTTCTGTCTCATCCAGCCTCTGAAGAATATAATATTGATGTTTTAAGGTCTGAATTGTCATGTTAGGTCCTTTCTTTTTCCTGGTTTTGCGTCACAGGAAATTTTTAAATATCCCTGACGATGACAAAGGTAGACGCGCGCAGGCCCGGCTGGTCCATGCTTTCACACATGATCTCATAGACGCCGGCCCGGTTGGGAGCTGTATACATGCCGTTTTCATCGATGGTTCCGCCGTCAGGCTCCCGTACGCTCCATTTGATTCTGTTCTCCACACTTCCGCCGATCAGCGCTTCAAAGTAATATACATCCCGGATGGACAGCTCCAGCATATCAGGCCGGATCTGCATGATCGTCTGTTTTTTCTCAAGAACCACTTCCCGGCCGTCTTTAATCGCGGTCCAGTGAACCTTCAGCCTGGGCTGAGAGGTGGTCTCCAGACACCGGACGCCGATCCGGAAGGTGCCGTTTTCCATGTCTGCCTTTGCAGCCAGCTCCACCTTTACCTCTGTCGGTTCCGGGTCGAAGATGCCTGCCGCCCCGAACACCAGACTGCCGCTGTCCTGCATGCCGACCGCCTCTCCCAGAACGATATTTACCACACCCAGTCCCAGGCCGTGGGGGATCTCCTCGGAGAAAAATCTCTGCCCGGCGGTTCCGCCGATCCCCATGTCGATCACCACTGTCCCGGTGGCGATCTTCAGCCCGCTTTCTTCCGCGGAAGGCGCGGCTCCGGAACCTGATACGTTCTGCCTGCTCTCCCCTTTTTCCTGTTTTTCTTCCTCCTCCAGCTCCATCCGGTTCATAACGGCAGCCAGAGAATTATTGTACAGATACTGCCGGAAGGGCATACTCTCCACAGAATCAATCATATAGGTGGCGCCTGTGCGTATCACGGAAATTTTTGCCAGGTAGATGCTCTGCTGATAGGTATTTTTCACGATTTCTTCCATGGCGCCCCGGTAATACCGGTCGATGATCTCCTGCTTTACATTTCCCTCGATGACCTGAGCGCTGCTGGTTCCCCGGGCCTCTGCCTTCATGGCCATGCCGTCGATTTCCAGCCGGAAGCTTCCCTCGGCTACTGACAGCCGGACCAATGTATCATTGACAGCGCCGGCCTTCAGCTTTCTGGTAAATTCATACCGCTTCGACTTTGCATAATCTGTTTCCCGGAAGGAAACTGTCATTTTATCCATCCCCTGGACACAGGTGAGATCCAGATCGTAGCGGAAGGAAACCGGCTTTGGCTGCCCCATGTTTTCCACCACAATTTTCAGTTCAAACTCCTGGCCGCTGCGGACATATCTGGGTACAATCTGTTTCACCCGCACCCCATTGTCCCAGTAGATGGTCCGGGTTTCCTCATACAGCGCGCCCACAGACAAGTCTTCATTTTCCGGCTCCTGGCTGGTGAGAAACAGGTGATAGCCTTCCGCGTACTTATTGTATTCCAGACGCTGATCGTTCCGGGCACTGGAGCCGGTTACGCTGTGCACAGGTTCCTTTTCCATCTCGTCATACTCCACGCACAGATACAGATAGCTGTTATCTTCATCATCCTCTGTATAGCTGCCAAAGCCATCAATCATGGACAGCTTCTTGATCACCGGCTGCTCGATCATAATCTCTCTTCCGGCGAAGTCCAGCGCCAGCCCCATCTCCACCGAGATGGTTGTGTCATCCACCGGTACCACATTCATGCCGCATACCACGCCGGTTCCGTGTACGAACCGGTTGATGATCCGCCGTTTGTCATTCATGTAGCGCTGTTCACATTCGAAGTCATCCACACTCAGGAGTTTGCCGTAAAAATACTTATTCCGCTCGAATGTAAAATATCTTAAGTTTCTCATGAGATTTCCCCTTTCCCTTCATCACTGGCTGTCAATGCGGCAAATGGTATGGAAGCCTGGCCGTCCAGCACAGCAGCTCCATAATGGCCAAGTACGCTGTTGATGCCCATATATGAATGTTTATCCAGGAAAATGTAGGGCTCCAGCACAATGATACTGCAGTCCATGTGGGCCGGCTTCGCCTGCTCCACAATCCTGGTTAATACATGATATTCATGATTCGTGATCTGACCGTTCATGTCCACAATCACCGTGAACATATACCGGTTCTTTCCATATAGCTCCATCAGGCGCTCCGCATAGCCGGGCCTGTTCAGATACGGCTCCAGCTGAAAATACTCTACGATATAAGGTGTCTTTCCTGTGTACAGCTTCACCATCTGACGCATACAGTCCACCGTCCCCCGCTTCCGGTACAGTTCCATGCCGTGGCAGATCAGCCAGCGCAGCTGTATTTCATTCCACAGATAGCTGTCCTCGATGGAAAGCCAGGAAGCCAGCCATTTCAGAAACGGCCCGCTGGCTGTTTCCGGATCCAGATAGGCGGGGAAATCCCAGATCTGTTTCGTCATATCCTGATACAGGCTCTGGAACATGCCCAGATACCGCTCTACAAAGGAAGCACTGGCCCTATCCTCCTGATAGACATCCGGCAGATATTCCAGCCATGTATTTTTCGGGAAAATGATCTTAATTTTTCTGATCCGGGGCTGCAGCCCTCCCTGGGCGGTCAGCCGGATCCGCAGCCACAGATAGCGGCCCTTTACCTCATGAAGGAGGATGTCCCTGGGGTTTTCTGTTACTTTCCGGCAGCAGGAGGCTGTCATCTCTGTTTTCTGTTCAGGGGTGAGCTCCGGATTCTGCAGGAGCTCCTGGATATCCAGCTGTTCTCCTTCCCAGTATAAGGTTCTGCTTTCACTTGCATAAATCCAGAAACGGACTGTCGCCTCGCTGATATCCTCACCCTCTGTCAGCAGTCGGTGATACTCCATCTGTTTCTCTCTGGAATCCATCAGGCGGCTGAAATATACCCCTGAACCCTGCTGCTCAGACGCAACAGAAATTCCCGGCGAGAGCAGCCGGATATTAACACCGCTGCCTCTGACATAATCAGAAACCTTATTCCACACAAAATATTTCGTCTGCTGTCTCATCCCATTTCACCCCTTACTCTGCGCCGGCCATAATCACATAATCCGCCTGTTTCAGATAAACCAGGCCGTTCACCGGGAGCTGTATGCTTCCGTCGGCCGTCCGCCGGACTCCTCTGCCCTGAACATGCATGCTCAGATTCCGGACCTGAACCACACACTCTGACGCGTCCAGCAGCCCGTACAGATCACTTTCTTCCAGTTCCGCTCCGAAATGGGAAGCCGCCTGTCCGAAATAATCCCGAATCACAGCCTCGATCATCTCCCTGGCCGCCGGATAATGGGGCCTCACTGTCACATCCACGAAAACGGAAGCGCCGATATATTCCGGCGACAGCACCTGCACCCTGGTTCCGATCAGCCGCCGCCGGTCCAGCATCCCGGCGATATTCTCCATATACGCGGCTGACAGCCTGGCCTGAGGTTTCAGAGAAAAAGGCTGCACCACAATGGTGATGCCGTTGTCCTCCCTTTTGCCGTCCCCCTTTGTCAGTTCTCCGGCGACAGCTTTTACCTGCCGGATCCGCAGCCCCGGTGTACGCATAACAAGCAGCTCATAATCCCGGGTCGTCACCGCCCGGCTTACGCTGGCACTTTCCGCCTGAAACCGGGTAAAACAGTTTTCGATCGTTTCCTGATCGCTGCCGTTGGATACATCGTAAGGATTGGATACCAGACCCTGAATCCATGAATTCTCAAAATCCTGAATCTGCCCTCTCCGGATATTTCCCCGGCTGCCCAGAGACCGGACGCAGCGTATGATTTTCATTCTCCCTTCCGGGGCCATGCCTTGTTCACAGTCGCCAAAGGTTATGGTTCCCGTCTCCACATTCAGGCAATAATGCCGGTCCTCCGGCGAAGAACGATGGAAGTTTTCCACCCGCTCCCACTTTTCCCACGCACCGGGCCGTTCCGGATTTTCCGCTATTACCTCGAACTGATCATAAAGAAGCTCTCTGTCATTCATTTCCAGTGTCTGATCCGGAAAACCGTTCATCCGGAATTCCCGCAAACCTGAAAAACCGGCATCATATCCCACTATGCAGAAACCGACTTTGGAGAAAATATCCTTGCTGAGCATGTTTTTTTTCTCCTGCAGAGGCAGAATCGACAGTTCCAGATGGTCCCAGCCCCTTTCCTGGATAATCCGGTCAGCCGGCACCGGGACATACCCATCCCTCATGCTCTGATATACCTCCACTTTTCCTTCTGTGAATACCCGCCGGCTGCTGATAAAATGGCATCGTCCCTCTCCGTCTGCCGGCAAAATAATATCTTCATAATCTGACAGCACAGCTTTCTGACAAACCGGAACCATATGAAGGGAAATGCCCTGCAGAACAGGCGGCACATCGTATTCGCCGCTGACCAGACACAGGCGTATGCCGAAGGTTCCATCCTCCATCGGCGCCATCTCTTCAGAAATCTGATACTCCAGCAGACCGCTGTGGAGCAGCTGGTCTGTATGGTCTTTCACCTCTTCGCAGGGAACAAATCCCATTTTTCCGTAATATTCTGCCTGCAGCCTGACCAGAGGAATAAAATCTCTGTCAACCGGGTTTCTGGCCACCGGATAATCATCAAAAACATCAAAATAAATCGTATGTTCCCTACCCGGTTCCAGTGCCCGGTCAAGCTTCATCAGAAACTGACCGCCTGCCTGCGGCACTTCTCCGAAAGGCAGGAATCTCATGCGGCTTCCCTGATCCAGATCGGAAACAGCGCTCTTCTGTTCCCCTTCCCCGGAAAAACTGATACACTCCAGCAGCTTCACCTGTTCCAGAAACCGGCTTTTCTCCGTCTCAAAGGGAATATCCCGGGCCATCAGCCTGGTTCCCTGAGGCAGAAGCAGATCTCCCTGCAGGTTCCGGAATTCCACCAGCGTCCGGGCGGGTACTTTTTGCCTCCGGTTCATCCCCAGTATCTTCAGATACATTTCCAGATGTGTGCCGCCGATCTGATCCAGATGGAACTGCTGCATTTCCTTCATCCATGCCATCAGCTGCAGGAAGGTAATACCCGGATCATGTTCGTTATAATCTGTCCATTCCGGATAAATGCCGGCAATCATACTCCTTGCCCGCTCAAATATCTCACTGTAATTTTCATCGTCAAGATTGATAACCGGTAGCATGCGGCTTCCCTCCTGTTATTTTTATCTCCGGCAGTCTGCCGTCAGTCTTTCATCTTTATTACAATCTCATGGCTTCCGCTCACCGGAAGGGTATAGGGACTGGATGCTTTGTTATTATAAATATCAATCTCAGTCCTGCCCTGCCTCCCCTGCTGATAAGCGGTAAACCTCACATTTTCAATATAATAAATTCCCGGAATATCCTTCAGAGCATTTAAAATCTGAGCGGTGTTCGGAACAGAGCCGATTTCCCAGCCGGCACCCTGATAATTTCCGGTAATTGGATTCAGAAATTCTGACAGTCTTTTTTCCACGCTGGAGCGGATCTCAAAAACCTGACTGTACTCCTCCGCCTGCAGCGTCACAGATACCGACAATTCCAGGAAATCCGGCTCGATAATATGAAAACGGTTCTGCTCAGACAGCTGCGGGCTGATCCGTTCTTTCATGTAATTCATAATTCGCGTTCTGACCACATCGAAATACTTTCTGCCATTTTCATAATCTGTCTGGAGCACTACCAGCGTCACATGTCCGCAATCCCGGCTGCCGTCTTCATTCCGATTGGGAAAACATTTTGCCCGGCAGATGCTTCGGTCAGCTTCCAGAGCCAGATCTTCATAGTCGCTGGCAGTCACCGCCCGGTATCCGTGGCGCAGCGCCGCCGCACTCCGCTTCAGCGCCTCCTGAATCTGCTCCTGATCACAGCCGCCTGTAGTAATTTCATGGTTATCCACACCGCTGATAAATCCGATGCCGCGGTTCAGCCTGCGCAGCATATGCCTGGGCAGATTTCCTGCTTTCCCTCCGCCGCAGCTGTATTCGATCCGGACTGTAGGCCCCGGTCCCCAGTCCGGCAGCTTTCCGTTTCTGCCGTCAGGAAAAGTTACCACGCCCGCTATCTTATCTGCGCAGTAGCAGCGGTCATTCGGCCCTGTCCCTTCCAGCTGCGGCACCTCTTTCCATTCTACCCAGACGGCCTCCGGCTCCCCGTCAGACGAATATTCACAGCGTACCCGGTGGCTTTTCGCCAGACTGTCCACCTCATCTCGGCGAATGGTTCGAAACTCATTGACCCATACATGAAGCTGATGGATCTGTCCCTCCCGCAGCCTGCATTCTATGGGATTTCCTCCGGGGGAGATGGTAAACAGCTCCGGCTCCCTGGTTTCCACCGCGCTGACCGGCGTGGTATTCATGTATATGCCCAGCAGCCGCTGCGGACGTATCGTATCCCGCTGCCGGTAATAACCGCTGTCTGTATCCCGTATCCGGATCCAGTAGCGCTCCTTTCCCAGCAGCCGCCTCTTCTCAAAATCCGGACTGCCTATCATGGTAATAATGCCTGTTTTCCGGAAATTTTCTGTTTCATCAATGGCATTCAGGTTTTTCCATCCCCGTTTCCCGCTGTATTCAAACTGGAGCAGCGGCATCGATACGGACATATTTTCCTCCATGGAAAACAACATTTTAATCGGCCCGCCGAGGGGCGGCGCCTCAAATCCCAGATAGAGAGAGGGAACCTCATCCCTGACGCCCTCCAGCATACAGAATTCCGCTCCGTTCTGTTTCAGGCTGTACTGAGGGAAGGAAATCTGATCCAGATTATTAACAGCTGAGAAATATTCCGGCGTCAGTCCCTCGAACAGATATTCATACCGCAGACGGGGATTGCTGACCAGTGGAGAGATATAATCCCCTTTCAGTTTGTACAGATTATTGATCTTCAGCACCCGCGCTCTGATACAGCAGGCATTAGAAGAGTTCACCAGCACCGGCTCCAGATCCCGGGGACAGCGGAAATGAAGGGAAACCCTCCGGTAAGCTGTCCCGTCCTGAACGCCGAACACCTGGGAATACTGGTGATTGACAAACAGGCGGGCGAAGCCGTCGCCGTTAAAATATTCCCAGATCACCTCCGCGATGCTGATGTCATATTCCATGTCCACCTTAAACTCCGACCGCTTCATGATCGCCTTCCAGTCGACCTCCTGTGAAATTTCCTGGGTTTCCAGAGGAAATTTCATAAACTCCAGATCGAAATCCAGGGTAATCATCGCGCCCTTTTTGCGGAAAACCTCATCTGAGATAAAATAAACCTCGTCATACAGAGCAGGCCTCTCTCCAAAAGGGAAAAACTCCCGCACTCTCTGATCCACACCGCCGGCGTTGACGGTATCCGGAATAATTTCCCGTCCTACTGAGCGCATGGTCATGGTTCCCATGAAAAACGCCTCAAAGGGCTCTGCGTCCAGAACCCGGCATCTGATCCAGTAGCTTTCCACACCATCATGTTCCCACAGGGCAAAAGGAGGCTGCTGCACTCCCTTCTTCAGAGCGATCTGCCCCTGAATGATTTCCTGTCCCTGGAATGGCTGAAATCCCTCACTGGAATAATATTCAAATATAACATTCTGTCTGTCTAAAAATGCTTTCAGAAGAGCCGGCTCCATCGGCCGTCCCGAGCTGTCATGGAAACAGCAGTATATCCAGGCCTCATGCAGAATATAAAGGACAGAAGGATGGGAAAAATACAGCTCATGTTTCTGGAGATTAACGCCCTGCAGGGAAAACAGCGGGCAGTCCTCCAGCTGTGATGAGCCGCCGTCTTCGAACAGACTGGTGATCAGGTCCTGCTCCCTGCAGCACAGATAAAGGCAGTCAGGCGTCACCGGCGTCACGTATACGTCCTGCAGCGTTTCAAACGTCAGGCTTTCTCCATCCGGAGTATCCGCCGCCACAGCTTCGCCCTGCTTCACCTCCACTCCCTGTGCCTCATTATTCACCAGAGAGAAGGTCACATAGCCTCCGGCCGGAACAGCCGGCAGCAGCCGGGCGCCGATCTTGCTGAAAAACATAACGCGGTTTTTCTCCGCAGCCTGATTAAACCGGTAAATTGTTTCCGACATCATCTCCGCGTAAATATAAGCCAGCGCAGTGCCGATATCCGGATTATCCTCGTCAAATCTCCATTCAGGCGTATAGGAAGACAAATATTTTTTGATATACCGCAGCAGATCCTCTTTTGTCCTCCTGTCAATTCTGGGAAGTTCCAATGTTTTTTACCTCCTGTCCTTCCGGGCATCACCGGCCTCCAAATCCCTCGTTCATATAATAGGGGTACACCAGATTATAGGGGTTGTTGGTCGCCCGCACCACGTAATTGATGCGGATGTTCAGCTTCCCTTCCTCTGCCTGGTCCGGCCCCGCCAGAACCTGAATATCTGTGATCCGCGGCTCCCACCGGACCAGCGCCCGGGAAATCTCCCGCTCGATCCTGGCCAGAGATGAAGCATCCATTGTCTCAAACACATAATCCCACACACCGCATCCAAATTCCGGCTCCATCATCCGTTCCCCCCTGCGGGTCATCAGTATGATATGGATGGCCTCCTGTATATCCTCTTCATACCAGGAGGTTCTGATTCTCCCTGTGGTGCGGTCGACTTCCACGGGAAATTTCCATCCCACTCCCAGAAACTCTTTTCCAAATCCTTCTCGTTCCATCTGTTCTCCTGTTTAATTGATCTTACAGATCGCGCCCTTCAGCTGCATGGCTCCGCTGGCTTCCGCCTTCAGAGACCCCTGGGCCTTCAGTTCCATAATATTGCCTTCTACGCTGGTGGTCTGTCCTTTCAGCTTCAGCGCCTGTTTCGCCTCTGCCTGGACAGAAGCAGCCGTAAGACTGGCCTTTTTTCCGCTGCCGTCCAGCGTCAGCATTTCTTCCCCTCCAGCCTTCAGCACCACCTTTTTCTTGGCTTCTATTGTAATCACACCCTGCCCGGCATCCAGACTGATCACATTGTCTCCGGAAGCGTCCGAAATAGTAATCAGTTTGTCCTTGTCCTGCAGGCATATGTCTAATTCACCCTTCGTTTTAATTTCTATTTTTTCCTGATCCTGGGTCTCATCGAAAATAATCTCATGGCCCCCTTTCGTTCGGATACTTTTCACCGAATTCTTCTCGTTGGCCTTTCCGTCAGGCAGCTTATCCGCCTTATTCCACAGACAGCCCAACACCACGGGAGAACTGGCATCTCCTGCCAGGAAACCTACCACCACTTCCGTATCAATCTCCGGCAGAAAATATTCCCCATACCCATTTCCTCCATATGGCTGCATTACCCGGACCCAGCTTAAAGAAGTCTTGCCCGCCGTTCCCATCAGAAGTTCTACCTGCACATAGCCGGGATAATCCTGATTCCAGTTATTTTTTACAATCCCGGTCATGATACTGTTGCGAATATTCCCATATATTGGAGATTCTTTTTTCTGATCCAATATCATATCGCCAAATCCCATATGATTTATCCTCCCAGTTCAAATTCCGTTGTATAGCCATCCCTGCCAAAAGAATGGCGCACCTCTGTCAGAATAGACTTCAGGCTGCTGCCGTTTATATCCAGCTTCTTAATTTCAATATATCGTCCCGGCACCAGCTCAGGAATTCCGATGCAGGAACCAGAACCGTATTTACTCTTCTTTTTCTCTTTTTCGGCCTCTTTTTTTGCCATCGCCTGCGCGCCTTTTGCATCTTTTGTGTTAGGACTGATAATCTCTCTCTTGAACGGAGAGGCTGACAGCTTATTGATATCTCCCTCTGTGGTTACCTTTTCCTCCCCTGTTACCAGCTCCTTTTCATCGATTCCATATACCGATATCTCTTCATCACGATAGCTTCTGGTCAGCTGAAAGGAAAACAGATTTTCCCCCCACGTCAGCGTAAGCAGCGGCGACGTATCCCGGCTTTTGGTCTGATAGTAAACATTTCCCGACAGCACAAAAAATTCCTTGTCATCTCTGCTGCACAGTTCATTTGTCACAAAATCATAATCAGACACACCCTGCTGTGTCACCTCTGGGATCTGCTGAGTACTTCCTTCTATTTTTTTTGAATAAAAGGCATTGCTGTATTTTCCGATTACTTCCTCAAATATTTCCGAATATGTTTTCTCCTCAAATGTACGGTTTTCCTGATTCATCATCATCAGCCGGCGCATATCCAGCGCTGTCACAGAGACAGACACATCCTCTTCAAAAGAATACTGAAGTTCATGAATATAGCCCCAAAAAACCTCTGTTGTGTCAGAGCCATATCCCAGAGCAATCGTAACAAGGCTTCCCAGCTGAAAATATTTTTTTACTTCTGACTGTAAAGAGCTGTTCTGATAGTCGTAAACATTCTCCAGAGTAAAGCTGGCGCTGCATACCTGTTCCAGAGACAGATTCACACGCACCTGACTGATATAAACTCCAGCCAGTTTCTTCGTATCAGTACCATCTACTGTCATAACCATAGCCGGCACCATAAAATTGTTATATTTTTTTACCAGATCGCTGTAGCTGGTTGCCGGCATATCAAAAAGCCCCATTATTTCCCTTCCTTTCCCGCTCTCTGCCGGCAGGCTCTCCTGTCATATTACAGGGGAGGGATTTTCAGAACCTGTCCCGGCACCACGCTCAGCGGATCCATAATTCCGTTTTCTCTGGCGATCACCCTCCACATATCAGGAGATCCATACTCTGCATCGGCATAATTCCACAGATATTCGCCTTCCTTCAGCACCCTGTATTTGGTCCGGTCCGGCGACTCCGGCGGAGAATCACGAAGCCCTTTCTCCGATACAGATCGAAAGGTCAGATCCACCTTTGCTCTGACCGGAATGCCTGAGGACAAAAACATAGTAAACTGCTGCTTTACATCCGTGACAATTCCTTCAAAAAACACCGTTCCCCACTCAAAGGTCACGATCGGCGGCCTATGAAGAGAACCGTTGACCTGCGTCAGCTTCGCGATCTCACTGGTCAGGATGGTAACATCCATCCCGTCCTCTGTGGGCTCATCCAGCATCGGCGGAAAATAGGTGTCAAATATCAGCGATACTGACAGAGTAGGGCTTTCGCCGGAAACAAACTGACTGATCGTGCTGCGCCCGCCGGGCATGATTTTATCTGCATACCTAACTGTATGAGACACGTCATAATCCGTCGGATTAAACTGACAGTTAATATCATTGCTTCCCTCCACATGCAGTACTGCTTTTTCCACTGCCATCTTCTGCTCTCCTCCTGTCTTTTTCTGCAAGTTCAGCGGCTGCCGTTAGTCCATCCCCCGCCGCTGACGCTCCAGATGGAGCTGCCGTTCCATCCGCTTCACCATTTCCCGGTACATCCGGTCATCCTCGCTTCCGGACATCTGGCGGCGAGTCAGCTCGCGAACCTGCACTGACTGCTCCTCTACCAAGGTTTTCAGGCGCTCCAGTTCTTCATACTGTTCTGTCAGTTTTCTCACCTTCTGCTCCTGCCTGGATACCTGCCGCCGGGTTTCCTCCTGCTCTGTCACAATCTGCCGCTGCAGGATTTCATCTGAATGCCGGATCTCCTGCTCATTGATTTCTTCTGTTTTATATACAATAGACGGGGCCGTAAGGGTGCTGTTTCCGGGCATATAGGCAGGATGGGGAGACTGCACTGTACTGCTCAGGATTCCGAAATCTGTCTGTCCGCCCTCATTTGCTGCCTGCTGCCCATAGCCTGGTATCGCCGGTACAGGCTGCTGCCAGATCAGGCTCGGAGCCGCCGGTTCTCCTCTGGTTCTTCTGTCCGCCTGCCTCTGTCTGACTGCCTCATGGAGATACCGGGCCACATGCTCCGTCACATCTTCCACCTGTGTGTCTGTCAGATTGTACACCTGACGGTAGAGAACCGTCCGGATTCCTTCCGGATTCTGCTCCGGAATCAGCTGTCTGTCCAGCATTCTGCCGCCGCTTATATAAGAAGAAAGACGGTACAGTTCCGCCGCGCTGCCATGACAGATTACATCCAGCAGTTCCCGCTTCTGGCACACCAGACTGTAGGGCCTGTCCAGAATCTCCTGATTGGAGAAAACGAAGGTGCGGATCTGTCCGCCGGTCAGAAGCCTGCCGCCCCTTGCCTCCCGGCGCTGTTCCTCCGTCAGAATCTCCAGAAGCAGTTCCTGTTCCTCCAGGGGGAGAACATCCGCCACCCGGCGGAAGATTTCCTCCAGTTCCCGGCGGCCGGCCCGGCGGATGATATCCGCTGCCTGATCTGCCCGCTGGCGCGCTGTCTGAACTGCCGTACGGTCTGCCGCCGAATCGGAACCGGCTGCTCTTGCGGTTTCAATAATGGTGCGGAACAGCTCCTGCCGTTCCGGTTCCGGTCTGCCGGTGACATAAACCAGCAGACCGGAACGCAGCTCCTCTGTCCTGCGGATCTGCGTTCTTCCCAGCTCTGCGCTGGTGACCACGCCCCAGCCCCGCTCGCTGCCGGCCTCCTCCGCCTCTGCCTGCGCGCTCCCCTCCAGGACCAGCCTGCGGATTTCATTCCAGGCCGGTGATGTGAGCAGCCCGTCAGCTGTATAAGCCGGCTGCTCCGCCGGAGTCTCTGCCCCTTCTTTCTGCCCGTCAGTATGAACCGGCAGAATTTTTTGCTCTGTCCCGAAAATCCCAGCGTAAGACAACAAAATCTGTTCCGCTCTCTCCTGGAAAACCGGTCCTTCTGTTTCCCTGCTCCGCAGCTGTTCCAGTATCTCAGGCGCCCGGGCTGCCACCTCTCCCAGGTTCATCTCCAGGCTCTTTTCCTGTTCCCTCAGGTTCTGAAGCATCCGCTGCTCCCTGCTGTGAATATATTCTCTCATGGCAGTCTCCGCTTCCCGGATATACTGCCTGGCGGCTGTCTCCTGCTGAATCGTTTCGTGCCGGATGGTTTCTTTCTGTCTGCGCTCCAGCAGCTCCAGCAGGCGGCCGGGGTTTTTCTGCATCAGCACCGTCAGATTTTCTTCTGATCCCACGTCCCCGTTCTGGCTCCGGGCATTTAAAAACCTTCTGAACTCGGTTCTCTCCTCCTGGCTGCTGTTCTGCACGAGATTCAGGAACAGGAGCGTCTTTCCGTCGGTATCCATGCTCCTGCCGATATTTCTCCGGGCCAGAAGTTCTTCCTCATACTGTTTCCATAATGCCGGAACAGGATATCTGTCATCCGTCCCGACCGGACTGCTGTCTGTGCTGCCCGGGCTGCCGTTGGCTATGTCTGCGTTCCCGTCTGCCTGGAACAAACCGCCTCCCGAAAAGCCGGCGGTAAGACCGGCGTCCTGCCGGATTTCGCGGATATATGACTGCAGCAGCTTCTCCTGCCTCTGCAGTTCTTCCCTGATGATGGTTTCCCCTTCCTGCCTGTATGTCTGTATCAGAGCGCCTGCCCGCTCTGGCAGCTGTTCCTGCCGGCTGGTCTGCCGGAAGGCCTCCTCCTGCTCCTGCCGGCGCTCCAGCAGTTCCAGCATACGGCCGGGATTTTTCTGCATCAGCATCCGCAGGCTCTCCGGCTCATCTGCCGTTTTTTTCCCGGCTTCTGTTCCGTCTGCCCCTCCCGTCCCGCGCGACGCATCCATACGGTTCAGGAATGTCCGGAATTCCTCCCGTTCCTCCCCGCCTCCATTCTGTACAATATTCAGGAACCGGAGCGTTCTTTCTTCTACGCTTAACGGCTGGACAGATTCGGCGTGCCGGACAGATTCCAGATACCGTTCCCACAGGACAGGCTGAGGCTCTGCTTCACGAGGGAGCAGTCCGGTCTGCGGAAATTCCCCTGTCGGCCTGTCCGTCCCCTCAGGACCGCGCTCCACGATTTCCCGGATATAGGCCCGCAGCAGGCTTTCCTCTCTCTGCAGCTGTTCCTGTACAGCGATTTCAGTTTCCAGCGCGTACTCCCGCAGGATGGTTTCCCTGTTCCGAATCGCCTCCGAAGCCGTCTTTGAAGCCATCTCCGCCGCCTGCCCCTCCTGCTCCTCACGATTCACTGGCACGCTCACCATCCCCTGCCGGCGCTCCAGAATCTCCAGAATCTTTCCGGGATCTGCCGCCAGCAGCGATATAATATCTTCCGCGCCGCGGATTCCCTCGCCAGTCTGAACCGTCTCCGCTACCCGCACGCCATCCTGTTTCGGCAGCTGTTCCGCCGCATCTTTCCGGCGGTTCAGGAATTCAACAAATTCACGCCGTTCTTCACTGCTGGCATCCTGCAGTATGTTCCGGAACAGGAGCGTCCTCTCCTGAACAGATATCGGGAGCGGTTCGGAAGCCTGGCTGGCCCGGATCCTTTCCAGGTATCTGGACCACAGCGCCGGCACAGAGACTTTCTCCCCGGCTGTTCTTTCCGGCATCCCTTCCTCCCGGCGATTCGCGAAACCTGCCCTGTCTTCTTCCCGGCTGCCCGCGGAATCGCCTTTGCCCGCTCCGGAACTGCCGCGGCTGCCGCTGATCTCACGGATATATTCCCGCAGCAGCTGTTCCTGTCTCTCCATCTGCTCCCGCACCGCTGCCTGGGTTTCACGCACATATTCCTCTGCTGCTGTTTCCTGTACCCGGTGGCTTTCAGAACTCCGGATCAGCTGTCTTTCTCCGCCGCGGTCCGCCGCCTCCTGCCAGCGCTCCAGTATTTCCAGAGTCCGGACGGAATCTGTATTTATGTTAATATCCGTATCGGAATCCCTGTCTGTATCGGAATCCCCATTCGGATTTGCTTCCATATTTATATTTGTCTGGTTGTAATCTGTATGGTTGCTGCCTGTCCGCTCACCCGGCGGCGTATCTGTTCTGTATATGCGGGTGAGGAATTCTGTCAGCTCCTGGCGCCGGGCGCTGTCCGCGTTCTCGATCACATTCCGGAAAAGCAGCACCCGCTCCTCCATCGACAGCGGTGGCCCGGACAGTTCCCTCTCAAAATCCCGGTTCTCCAGAATCAGCCGTTCCTCCTGCGTCAGCGCCGATCCGTCCAGGCCTCTGATCCGCTTCATCTGCATGGAGAGCAGCCGCTGCAGGCTGTTTTGCTCCCGCACAGTGGATGTGGTGTCAATCCTGTGCCGCAGATTCCGCAGATCCTGATACACAGCTCTGTACTCTGAGCGGATCCGCTCCATTTCCCGGCTCAGCCGGCGTTCTACAGTCTCCTGATAGAGCCTCCTGTTCACAGCCATAATACGATTCTGCTCCAGATAGATTTTCTGAGATAAAAGCTGCAGTGTAATATAGATTGGATGCCTGGTGATCCATTCCCGACGGCCGGCAGCCTCATTCTGCAAAAAGGTCAGAGAAATCCCGTGATAAAAATAATCTCCCATCCGGCGGTTCCGGTTTATGATTTTTTCAGCGAACCGGTTTCCGGATCCAATTGTTCCTTTTATGATTCCTGTCGTCGGTCTCAGTATCATATTTCATCACACCAAATCTTTCCTGACATCAGCCATAATATCGTCTCGACAGCCGCAGATATTCCAGTTCAAAAATATCCAGCATCAGCCTGCTGCCCAGTCCTTCCATCTCACTGATTTCCCATCTGTTCACCCACAGTTCTTCCAGATTATATTCACAGCTGATATTTCTGCGCTTATCCAGCACCAGGATCTGTGCCGTCTGAATGTACATGCCCGGAACCAGCTTCTCAATGATGTCTGCTCCGTCCACCTGCATCCCCCGCTCCATGGTGACGCTGCGGGCCTGTGTATCCGGCGTCCGCATATAATGGGCATACCGGCCGGCGCCGCCTTCCGCGTATATTTCCCTCTCAATGCCCAGGCTCAGGCCGGATATTCTGGAAAAGGCCAGCTCATGCTTTTCAATAAAAACACGAAAGCGAAAATTTCCCGCCAGCGATCTGTACATTGCTTTTTTCGACTGTGCAGCCATCCTTCCTCCTCCTAAACTTCAAAGACATTCTTCGGCTCGTTGTTCAGCCTGCTGTTGATTCTGGAAACCTCTTTGCACCAGCGCAGCCGTTCTCTGTGGGGCATCGCCATAATCTCATCATGGTTCCAGTGAAGATAATATCCGATAAACGCCGCTTCCTCATAGATTTTATCCGCCGGATACAGTTTTACCATCCGGCTTCCATAAAATTTACCGGAATATCAATCTCTTTGCCGCAGTGAGGGCAGACTCCTTTATAAGTCGGCGCGTCCATGGTGTTGATTCTCTGGTACATATCCTGCAGATAGGCCAGATCCATGGTATAAAGCCGTTCAATCGTCCTGGTATCCACTGCCGGCAGAGAACCCAGCTTTGTAATCACGCGGGCCAGAAGAATAATGGTAATATATCCCGGATTCTGCTGCACTCTGGGATCCCGCAGGGGGAGGATTTCATCCCCGGCATTGGCCAGACGCATGACACCTTCTCTGTGCAGTTCTCCATTGTCATCCAAATATCCCTTCGGCAGCACAAACGGAAATTCTGTCTGAAAAGCCATTTTCATTCTCCTTCTTTAAAACGCACTCAGAAAGAGACAGCCCGGGCCATCCCTTTCTGATATGCGAACATGATCCTGTTATGATACTCTGGTCATCCCCTCATGAGCGATTTCCAGGGTTTCGATTGCCACCTCCGAAGCACTGGCATTGAAATCAGGCGCCTGATATCTGGTGGGCCACGCATTGATCACCTGCCAGGAAGCGGTTGCCGCTCCGGTAGCGTCCAGCAGGGTGATGGTCAGTGTCTTCCGCTCCACCTCGCCTTCCACGCCCAGCATAATCCAGTCATACATCACTGTGCTGTCTGTCACACCCTGTTTCAGCGTGATATTGCCATACTTTTTCAGGCCAGGCATCTTGGACGGCGTGTCTACCATATCGCCCTCCCGGTACTCAATCACATCGATTGACGCGTCGAATCCGGAGACTTCTGAGAAACCGCCGGCTTCCAGGCCGTCGATTTCAACCATATATCTAAAATTTGCATAAGGATAATCAGCCATAATGTTATACTCCTTTCTTCAGTCCGATTATTCCGAAGCCTCGCTGGTCTTCTGGGAGATCCGGAAGATCACGAATTCAGCAGGCTTTACAGGCGCCACGCCGATCACGCAGATCAGGCGGCCGTTATCGATGTCATCCTGGCTCATGGTATTTCTGCCAATGTTGACAAAGAATGCCTCAGAAGCAGAATTTCCGGCCAGAGAACCTCCTCTCCACAGCCCGGTCAGGAATACCTCAATGGTTCTTCTCACTCTGGTCCAGAGCACTTCATCATTGGGCTCAAATACCGCCCAGTTGGTATTCGCCTTGATAGATTCTTCAATAAAGATGAACAGACGGCGGACATTGACATATTTCCAGCTGGGATTGCTGGAAGCGGTTCTTGCGCCCCATACCCGGATGCCCTGTCCCGGGAAGGAACGGATCAGGTTTACACCCTTGGGATTCAGAATATCCTGCTCGCCCTTGTTAAACTGGCAGTCCAGGCCCACGCAGGCTCTCACCACCTCATTGGCGGGCGCTTTATGTACACCCCTGGTATTATCGCTTCTCGCGTAAATCCCCATCACAGAGCCTGAAGGCGGGATCATAATATTTTTCTTGTCCAGTGGATCAAAGATCTCCAGCCAGGGATGATACAGCGCAGCGTAGTCGGAGTCAAAGATCTCTCTGTGAGCAACGACATCGTCAATCTTCTTCGCGTCTCTGGGAATATCCAGCACCGCGAAGCGGCTTCCCAGATTCTCACACTGGGCCACCAGCATCAGCTGTACATTGGGATCTGTAACGCCCGGAACAGCCATGATGGACACAGAATCATTGTCCAGGAATGCCTGGATACCGGTACGCTTGCCGGCGCCGTTGTCTGTCCCTACAAAGTCAGCCGCAGAAATATTGGCCACAGAGCCGTTGGAGCCGCCTGTCAGGGATACGGTCAGATAAGCTACATCCTCACCCGCAATCTGAATGAAAGGCGATACCGCTTCCTCTGTCTCTTTTCCCACATATTCAGCCACGATCAGGTCGGATTTTGCCATCTTCTTTGTGATGAAGTTGGGCGCCTCAATATTGAAGGAAAGATTTTCATACAGTTCTACCTGATCGTCATATTTTACTTCCAGGTTAAACTCACAGGTCGTAAGAACCTTGTTGGGCAGCAGGTTCTTGTCAACCATGTCCACTTCCATCTCTTTTTCCAGCTCCAGCATATTATCCTGGCTCTTTACAATCCGGTTGTAGATCACTGTGCCTCTGTCGGAAAAGGCCACCACATCGCCGGCGTTGAAGCCGACGGAACTTTTTACCATATATTTCACGCCGGCTGTGGTTTCCACATTTTCCAGCACCTGTGTCTTGGCCTTGCTGGAAGGTGTGATTACCACCCGGATGTTGTCGCCCCACGCGCCGGGGTTCTTCGCTGTCAGTTTCAGGACAGCCCCTTCCTTCTGGGGCGCCCAGCCTGCTGATGTTTTTGCGTTTCCGGGCGCAACACGCATTACAAAGCAGCGGGATCCGCCGTTTACAAAGAAATGCTCCACCGCATATGCCAGGAAACGATACTCTCCGAATTCATTTTCGGACAGATATCCGCCGTATTTTCTCTTAAAATCGGCAAAATTTGTTACCAGCTGAGGCAGTCCTTCCACAGGACCCCGCTCAGCCAGGCCGATAAAACCTGCTGTACTGGTGCCAACGCCTTCCATCGGTTTTCCGCCTGATTCGAATTCTTCCACATAAACACCTGGTGATAAATATTCGGCCATCCTAATCCCGGTTGCCTCCTGTACGGAAATATTTTATTTTCCGGGGAAACCGGTTGCCTCCTTTCTTTCATAAAGATTCAGCTGTGTTCGCTATTTTCAGACTTATTGTAACCTTCTGTTCTTAACCAAATCTTAACAAGCCGTCCTGTTCAGATAAACACTATTTTTTCCCGCACCGGGCCATCGCCTCTTCCCAGGCGGCACACAGCCCTTCGCCTGCCTCCATGCCCATCTCCTCCTGCATCAGCCGCTCCGTCCGTTCAAACTGCCGGCGGGCGTTTTTTATATCCCCTGCCATGCCGTAGCACCTGATCAGCATGGCAGACAGCTGCTCATCATATTCATCCACGGCCACCGCTCCGGATAAAACGATAACTGCCTCTTTGTACCGTTTTTCCTCCATCAGGCCGCCCGCCTGCACGCGGCAGATCTGGAGGAACTGGCGCTCATAATACTCCCGTTCCAGGACGAACCAGTCGCCCTGCACACCCTCCAGGTAGGGGCCGTGATACAGTTCTGTCACCAGCTGTCTCTGCCCAGGCCCCGCCTGTTCCCTCACCATCGCCTCCAGCTGTTCCCTGGAAGAAACCAGACAGTCCATATTCAGAGAATACATCCGGTTTTTCTGCAGAATCACATTGGTATAGCCCTCGTTGGCCAGGCCCTTTCTCACATAGGAGACGGTGGTATAAAACAGGGTGGATACGCTGTCCGGGTCCATCTCCGGCCACAGGGCTTCTGAAATCACATCCTTGCTGACCTCCCTGCCCCGCCTGTCAAACAGAAAAGCAAACAGCTCTCTTGCCTTTTTTGTCCTCCACCGGATTACGGTCCGGGTTCCTTCGATCCTGACAGAAAATTCTCCGAAGCATGAGACCTCCAGACGCCGGGGCTTCTCCTCTTCTGTGATGCCTGCATGATATTTTTCCATCCCCTCCTGATGCTCCGGCCTCAGCCGGGGCAGGGGCAGTTGGTTTCTTTCACAATAATCCTCTGCCTGTTTCATCCAGGATGCCGCCAGTTCATAATTTTTTTCCTGGATTTTCATACAGGCATACAGATAGCCGATGTAAGCGGTATATGTATTCTCCCGTCTTCCCTGCTCCAGGTAATCCCAGAGCTCCTGTTCCAGGCGGTCATCCTCTTTCCGGCGGTAAAGAGCCGACAGCCGCTTCCACATCAGCCAGTCGCCTGTGACGCTGTCCGGCATGTCTCCATCCCCGGAATCTGCCAGATATCTGCCAGGCAGCTGATTCTCCGGAAGCTTCTCATATTCCAGCACCAGATTCGCGTTATACCGCATTCCTTCAGTCTCCCGCAGCTGCTGCTCCGAAAAACCGGAACGGGATGCCTGCGCGATCTGTTCCGCAGCCTGCGCGGCGGCTTTCTCCTCCAGCATCAGCAGGCAGATCTCCATCTTCATATACATAACCCGATACCAGGAAAGGGAAAAGGGCTTTTCCTCCCGCGCCATTTTTTCTTCTGCCTGCCCGGTCAGTTCCCTGCCTGTCCGGACATTTCCTTTCAGAAGATACATTTCCGCGGCCATGAGGGTGACGGATACGTTCCATTCCTCCCGATGCCGCTCCAGATACTCCTGCCAGCGGGACAGATCGGTTTTTTCATAGCGGATGAACAGCTTCATGCCGCAGCGCTCCAGCGCCGTCTGAACCAGCCCGAAATCATCACATACCATGGCGTATTCCGCAGCCTGTTCATCCATGCCATGCCGCAGTGACCAGACGCAGGCCCTGCGGCAGATCTGTGCCCGCCGGTTCTGGGGCAGCTGTTCCTCCAGATAGGATTTAAACAGAGAATGATACTGATAAACATCCCCGCTGCCGTCCAGCCTGACCACAAACAGATTTTCCTTCACCAGATAATCCAGCGTGGCCTTTGCGTTGCTGATTTCCAGCGCCGCGTTGCACAGATCGGCACTCAGCACAGTCAGTGCCGATGTATCTGTCAGAAACTGCTGCATATGATAGGGAAGCTTACGGAACACCTCATACATCAGGTAATCATTGGCGGGGCGCTCGTCGCACAGAATCTTCAGTTCCTCCGCCCCAACCGGCTTCCGGCTCTGGTTTACCCGCAGCAGCACCGACATGACGCCCACCGGCCATCCTATAGAGTATTCCTCCAGCACAGCGGCACACCGTTCCCGCTCTTCCTCCCTGATATTCGGGCTCTGGCGAAGCAGTGCCTCAATCTCCTTCCGGGTGAAGGAGAGATGTTCCGTGTCAATGGTTTCCACGCTGCCATTGTAACAGTAGCGCAGAAGAAAATTGGGAAAAGCCCCCTTTGTGGCGATCATAAATTTGATATCATCGCTGGTATTATCAAACAGGGCCCCCAGAAAGGTAATCACTTCCTCACTGTGGATCTCCTGAAAATCATCCAGAATCACAAAGAGCCTGTCAGCAGACGCGTTCATCAGCGCCACAGCGAAATCATAGGCCAGAGAAATCGCGGAGGGCTGGCTGTCGGCCATATCCTGCCGGACGCTGAACTGAAAATCCGGTGCGACCCGCTGGATCGAACAGGTCAGATATTCCGCAAAAGAGGTCAGGCTGTTATCCATGGCGTCCAGGCTGTACCAGGCGCAATGGTCCTTTTCCGCCTCCATGGCATACCAGCTGAGCAGCATGGTTTTTCCAAATCCTGCCCCGGCATTCAGGACAATTCCCTTCTCCGGCCCCTTTCCGAACGCCTCCAGATGCCTGCAGAGGGCTTCCCGCTTTACATAAAAGCATAAAATCCGGGGAATCAAAACCTTTGATTCCAGCAGCCGGTCATATTTTTTCTTCTTCTCTGCTCCCATTTCACTCACTTCTTTTGCGGTCACTTCTCCTGCGGCAGGCCTTCCTACAGCACTGCAATCTCTGTCAGATCTCCCATCTCCTCCGGCTCCACCGGTATCCAATAGGAACCTCCTGCATCCGTCACAGAGCGATATGCTCTCTCGATCGGGGTCTGATCCGGATATTTCCCGGTGATTTCTCCCTCGATCCTATATTCATTCATTCCCAGTTTCTGGGCTATGACAAATACCTCTGTACGTTTCTTTGCGCTGACCGCAAAGGTCTTTCCGGTCAGCTGCTCTCTGGTAAATCCGTGGACCACCAGGCGCTGCTCTCCCTTTTCCTTTCGGATTTCCTTTACCGACAGCCCGGTTTTTCTCCTCCGCCTGACACATACCTGCACAGGAAACGGGCTCCATTCCTCCGGAAGCGTTCCCTCTTCCAGGCCGCGCCTGTATGGAAAATTCCCGCCCGGCCTGCCGTACAGACGGACATTCATGACCAGGCCGGTACGCTTCAGCTTCTCCTTCTCCACCACCGCGGCGCAGGGAAAATAATCAGCTCCGCTGATCTCAATCCTCTCTGTTTCATTCATCGGTTCCAGAAACACGTAGAGGCCTTCCTCCTTCCGCACAGGCTTCAGTGTCTGTCCTTCCTTCCGGAAAAGAAAATGCTTTCCGGTGATCACTCTTCCGGAATAATCATCCACCAGCCGCAGGGCAAAAGCTGCCTTTGTCCCAATCATCCGTCTGCCTCCCCGTTCTCTTTCTGGTCCACTCTGTACTCGGTTTCCACCACTCTGGTAAAGGTATATACCCGCTCAGAGGAGAGCACTACCGGCGATACGGAAAAATAAACCGCCACCTGATAGGGAACCGACAGGACAGACCACAGCTTCGTCTTATCCTCAAAAGACAGATTCAGCAAGGTCACGCTGGCGTCCGCCTCCCCCTCCTCCGCGTTTCCCGTACCCTTCAGGACCGCATAGTCCAGCAGGACCTGGATCACCCGCCCCATAATCCGCAGCTCCGTTTCCGCGTCTGACATCATCTGAGACTTTCCGTTCACATACAGCGCAAAATACAGCGTCAGAGGCCTGGAAGGATATCTGGCCTGGTTCGCGCCGGTTCTGATCATGTCGTTGCGCTGAAATTCCCTCAGCTCCTGTATATCATACATGTAAAGCCCCAGCTGATAGTCCGCGTTTTTCTCCGCAGGCGATACCAGCCTGATGGCCTCCGGCGACTGAATCAGTTCCGGACAGACTTTCTCCCGCAGCAGCTTTAATATTGCGTTTCCCACTTCTGATATCACTGAAAAGTCTGACATAATTCCTCCCTCCGGCTATTGCTTCCATGTCTCAAGGAGCTGCCGCTGTTCTTCACTGAAGGTTTTTCCGGTTTTCGTATATTCATTCTGTATGCCGTCCAGCAGATGGCGCATCTGTATGCCGCACCCTTCTGCCCACGCACAGCAGGCGCCGTGGAAGGAGGCGTTTTTTATCGCCGCGCCGGACAGTTCAAAAGCCCTGGCCAGCGTCTCATAGTCCATATCCGGCGATACCTCCGCCTCTTCGGGCAGCACCGACTGCCACAGCTGTCTGCGCAGTTCTTCGTCCGGCATGGGAAAATGAAGCATATAGGTGATCCTGCGCCGGAAAGCTTCGTCAAAATTCTGCAGGAGATTGGTGGCCAGCACCGATACCCCGCTGTACTGCTCGATCCGCTGCAGCAGATAGGCCGTCTCCGCGTTGGAATATCTGTCCTGGGCATCGGAGACATCGCTGCGCCTGGCAAATATGGCATCCGCTTCATCGAACAGCAGGACACAGTCGCACCGCTGGGCTTCATCAAAAACTCTTCCGATGTTTTTCTGGGTCTCCCCGATATATTTGCTGATCAGCTGAGAGAGATCCACCCGCAGCAGCGGCGCCCCCAGTGTGTTGGCCAGCACCTGGGCCGCCATCGTTTTTCCTGTTCCCGGCGCGCCATAGAACAGCACTGAGATGCCGTTCCCGTAGCTGTATTTTTTTCTGTAGCCCCACTGCTCCAGCACCTGGCCAGAGGCGCCGATAATCCTGCATATTTTGCGCAGCTGCTCTGTCTGCGCCCGGGGCAGCTTCAGTTCCTCCATGGTACGGTTCGCGGGAATCAGTTTCAGATAAGGGGATTCCGGCTGATACACATCCCCCTCCGGCCGGAAAGTCCCCAGCCGCAGGCTCAGCCGGATATTGCGCAGATAACGGATATATTTCCCCACAGGCATCCGGCGGGCAGCCAGCGTCTGGACAGTCAGTCCCGGCGGCAGCGTTCTTTCGCCATCCTCCAGAATGTCCCGGAGGATTTTCTCTTTTAAGCCCATGCCCGGAAGTTCCATCTGCCACAGGCACAGATCATATCCCAGATCCATGTCCAGTGAAATCTCCGGCTCCCTGATCATCAGAAGAAAGGGCACATATCCCGCCAGGCGCAGCGTCAGCGCCGGGAGCAGAGCGCAATCTGCCTCCACACAGATCAGCGCCTGGTACAGCTGGACACACAGCAGCAGTTCGCCGATCTGCCGGTCATTCCCGACAGCCGCCCCCGCCGATATGGTCAGCAGCGCCATATCCAGACTGGCCGCCAGCTGTCCGGCGGCAAAATGGCGGCCGCTTCCCGGCTCCCCGCTCAGCACCAGGCAGCAGGGGCCTTCCTCAGGCATCCGCCGGTTCCGCGCCATGCGGCTTCCCACTTCCAGAAATTCTTCCAGCCCGTAGCATTTCTGCTGATGAGGCAGTTCCAGTTCCAGCCCTTCCGGCAGCAGAGGCTCCTTCATCTCCAGAAAGCCCTGGGCCACCGGTGATAATTCCACCTCATCCCGGACCAGCCAGAAGCAGGGTGACAGGCTGTCCTTCCCCCACAGCTCTTCATAAGGCCGCAGCAGATTTCTCATCTGCCCATAGGGAAGGCCCCGGTTCTCCTCCCGCTTCCGATGCCACAGCAGGCAGAGAAGGAGCTGCTCGTACCCATCCAGTTCCAGGCTCTCACAGAGCTGCTGATAGGGCAGGAACACCTGCTGCTCCTTCGCCCCGCCGCATATGCCGGCCAGCCGGCTCCGGAGAGAGTCCCGGGCGGTACTTCCGCCCTTCTCCAGCTGCTCTCCCAGTTTTATCAGTTTTTCATTCCATTCCTGTATCCGTTCTGTCTCTTTCATGCCGGTTTCCTTCCAGCCCGGCCAGCTGTTCTTTCAGCTGATCATACAGGGCCCCCAGTTCAAATACCGCTTCACATACCACGCCCTCATCTAAAAAGACATCCACCCGGCCTCCGATCAGCCACTTGACCTGCAGAAGTACCCGTCCGGTATTTTCCTCAGTTCCGTAAAAGCAGGTGCCGATCCGCATTTTCCGGTTCAGTTCATTCACCAGCCGCAGCAGTTCCAGCTCATCCACATCCCGCAGATCCACCTGCACCGGCATGTACAGCATCAGATATTTGGTCAGCTGTTCTTCATCATCGCTCAGCTGAAACAGATAGCCGGTGGCCAGATGAAGATCGGTCTGGTACTCCTCCTTCCAGTTCTCCACCTCTGTGGGAAGAGAAATCATCAGGCAGGTCTGCCCCTGGTCCGCTCCGGTTTCCGCAATATCCGCGGCCACATCCAGCGCGTCCAGAAATTCTTTTATATGCTCAAATTCTTTTTTTCTGTCATGCTCCGTTATAATCGCCATGCTCTAATCCTTTCATGATATCAGCCCTCGCTCCTGTCACATACCATCCTGGGCGAAAGACACATTGCCATCCTGAGAAAAGGCGGCGGCCATCGCTTTTTTCATATCTTTCGGTGTAGGTGCATTCACCAGCAGACTGACTCTGGCATCCAATCCCTGACGCAAAATACCGTACAGTTCGTCCATAGACCTGCTCTCTTCTCTTACTCTGTAATCCTTGACAGAATCATCTAATTTAAAAAAATCACCTTCCCATTCCACATTGGCGGGACTCACAGACAGCATTTTATCATACAGATACTCTGCCATCTCACTTCGCGTATTTTCCTTGTTTTTTTCCGAACCGTACAGTTTGCGGAATACTTTATACAGCTTGCTGGCACCTTCACGCCCCATTTCATATCCGCCTTCACTTATGCTGACAATGGTTCCGGCAGCGAACATCGCTGCTCCAAAGCCGGTAGCCGCGGTTGCTTCGCCAACCAGTTTCAGAGCCTCTGCTACAATATTCACTGAATTGGTAATCAGCCCTTCAATGTCATGTCCTGACGCTTTTGACATCTTCTTACCTGCTTTCTCCGCATTCCGGTACTGACTCAGCAGCTCCAGGGCCTCCATAGCATGTATTTTCTTTTTATACGCACTCTTCGCCGCAGCTGTCTGACTGGCAGAATTCCTTTCATGCCATTCCTTCCGGGTTCTGGAGATACGGCTGGAAATTCCTGTTTCCGCAGCGGCGTATCCTGTCTTATTTCTCGCATCCTTCTTCTCGATTCTTTCCCGCTGTATCCCTGCGTCCTGCGCCACAATTCTCTGCAGTTCTTTCCGTTTTGCATCGATCCTGCTCCAGTTCAGTTTTCGTTTTTTATCCGGGTCTTTACCGGTTTCGATATCAAAGAACTTTGCGTCTTCCTTTCCCGCATATTTTTTCCGTTTCCGCTCAATTTCCGCCCATAGTTTATCCTTCTGCACACTGGTTTGGTGTTTATGATACAGATTCGTAACCAGATTCATGCTTCCCACAATCATCTGCAATGCATTGTCTCCGATATTCAAGGCAGGCCCCAGAAATGGAACCAGCGCGGTAAAAGGAGCGGCAACGCCCAACATATTGCTGATCGCATCGCAGATATTTCCCAGCAGTATTCTGGCATCCAGCCATTTTTCCTGCGCGTCAGAATCTTTCCTGCGCTTCACAGCATGAACAACCCCCCTGCCCAGTTCCACTGCCGAGATAATCGCGTTGCCCAGAGAAATAATCACTGTCAGATTGCTGAAGCCGCCGTCAACGCCTCCTACATTGTCTTTTAAAACATTCTTCAAAGGCTCTTCTCCTGCTTTCAGTGATTCAGCAGAATTCTTCGTATCCACCCCCATATCCGCCAGCGTCCCTAATCCATCACTGATTGCGCCGAAAATTGTGCTGAGATACTGGGAAATTGTCGCGACAAAACCGACTTTCTCCATCCTGTCATCGCCTTTTTCCCTTTTTTTGGATTTATTTTTCTCTGCCGCCCTTTCTGCCCTCAGTCTGGCTGCTTCAGGCGCATTGTTGTTAATCTTATCCTCTCTGTCCTGAATCTGATATGCATGCTTTACAAGCCTGACCACAGCATTTCCCCTGTGCTTTTCCAGATTTTCGCGAAATTCCACCTGTTTTGCAACCCGATCCTCCAGCCCTTCCCAGATCGTATCCGCGTTTGCTTTCCTCTGCTCCATCACTTCTTTTTCATCTGCGATGTCGCCTGTCATGCCCTTCATTTCAACAGGGGTATTCACTGCTTCCGTATAGCGGCTGTCCAGGTCAGCTTTCTCCTTTGCCAGTTTTTCCACTTCCGTTTTTTTCGCGTGTTTGGAGTCGCTGTCGGAAAGCTTCTGCGCCTTCTCCGCAAACATACTGTAACCTGCCCCGATCTCCCAGAACGCCGGCGTGCGCTCCATAGGCATCGGGCTGGCGCTGATCACGCCCAGATGGTTTGGGGAGCCCTGCGGGGCGGCGGACGCGGAGGATTCCTGTCCCTTCTTCTTACCGCCTCCAAACCAGCCTTTCAGTCTTTTACCAAAGCTTTTTTCCTTTTTTTCCGGCATATCAGTTCTCTCCTTCCTCTGACTCCATCAGGCCGTAATACACGCCAAAATCGCCGGCGATCATATTTCTGCCTGTCTTTTTCATTTCCCGTTTAATTACCCTTAATATATGTACCAGCTTCAGGCTGCCGCCCTCTCCCGCCGCCAGGAACGCCGCCCCCGCGGCGATATTTTTAATCTGGCTTCCGGAAAGGACAAACTCCTCTGCCAGATAATCATAATCCAGTTCCTCCATCGGCAGTTCCTCCGGAAATACCTGACGCCAGATTTCCAGACGGCGCTGTACATCCGGAAAGGGGAACTCCACAATAAACTGGAACCGCCGGCAGAACGCCTGGTCAAAATTCTGAAGGAGGTTGGTAGCCAGTATGATAATCCCCTGATAATCCTCCAGCTTCTGCAGCAGAAAGGCTGTGCTGGCATTGGCATATTTGTCCTGGGAGTCCTTTACCTCAGAACGTTTGCCGAACAGGGCGTCTGCCTCGTCGAAAAACAGGATGCTCTGGCTCTTCTGTCCCTGTTCAAAAATATTTCCCAGCTTCTTTTCTGATTCCCCCACATACTTTGACAGGACAGAAGCCATATCCACCCGGTACAGTTCCAGATTCAGCTCATTGGCCATGGCCTGGGCGCCCATGGTTTTGCCTGTGCCGGGAGGCCCGTAAAATATCATGGATACCCCTCTGCCATAGGCCATTTTCCGGCCGAATCCCCATGTCTCAAACACCTGATGATGATACCGCACCATATCGCAGGCATCCTGAAGCAATTTTTTCTGCGACTGGGGGAGGATCAGATCATCCATCGTATACTGGGCGGGAACTCTGACTGCGTCCTGCCCCAGGCTGTGCACCAGCTGCCGCTGGCAGCCTTTGTATAAAATCTTTTCCAGGCTGTTTTCCGTTTTTTCAAACTGCTGTTTGATCTCCGCCTCACGGATCACCCGCTGAATCGCTCCCGGCGGCAGCTGATAAGTTCCTGCCAGGCGCAGGCAATCCGCGCTGCCCTCCAGACTGCTCTCAGACAGCCGGCTCTCCCAGACCCGGCGCCGCTCCTCTACCGTAAGAGGAGGAAGCTCCAGCTCCATGCAGCGCCGCCGCCCTGTCCTGACAGATTCCTGCCACTTCCGGACAGATGTAAAAATCGGAATCAGATGGGTCTCCTCCAGGCACCGCAGCAGTTTCTCCAGTCCGGTAGCATCATCCATCTCCATATCCGCCAGGCATACCATGGCGTTGCCCTTCAGCACCGCTTCCCTGGCCAGACGCTGAACCAGTTCGCCCGCCGGGTAATCCAGCCCGGTAAACCGGTTCATATCCACCAGGAGGAGGGGACGGTTCAGCCGTTTCGCCAGGTGGCGGACCAGAAATTTCTTCCCGATATCCCGTTCGCCCCACAGATACAGGAAACCGTCCTTTGCCGCCGCCTGGTACATCTTCTCTATCATATCCAGCTGTTCCCGGCGGATCAGCATATCATCCGGCTGCGCCGACGGCAGATAACAGGCCACCGCCTCTTCCAGCACCGGATCCGTACTGTCCATATCATAGATGAAGCGGATGACGCGCCGGTCCAGATACAGCGGCATGGTCAGCATGCTTTCCAGGCGCCCGCTGTAAAAAGCCTTCGCCTGTTCCTTTTCCAGAAACCGGCTGAAAAAGTCCCACCGCTCCATAACCCTCTGCCTCAGCCTGTCCCGCTCCTCTTCGTCCAGCGTATACATGGAAACACACAGCTCAGCCGCAGGCGCCTTCCTGCTGAAGTCATCCTGAAGCAGCACAAAAATCCGCTCAAACTGTGGATCCGCCTCGGCCATAAAGGCCATACAGAACACATACCACTCAAAAGAGTCAAAGCCAAACATGCGGCAGAGATATTCCAGCGCCAGCATCCCTCCGCCGGCGATATAACGCTTTCCTTTTTCATGGATCCGCTCCATCCACTCCATCAGCGCTTCTGTTTCTTCCTGATACCGGTCAATTTCCTGCCGGGAGAAAGCCGGGCCTTCCAGCCCTGCCAATTCCTTTTTATATAAAATTTTCCCTTTCAGCGCAGTGATATCCCCTTCCGGCGACATATCCACCGTAGCCCTGCAATAGTGCAGCACCCACGCTTTTCCCCAGTCTGTCAGTTCCTTCTGATACTGCTCCGCTCCGGAATAACCCGCATCGAATGCGTCCCACATGATCTGATTTTGCTGTCTTTCACCACTCTGTCCCATCTGCTGCCATCCCAATATCATTTATTTTGCCTGATCCGCTTCATCCTCACCCGCGTCAGCGGCTGTCTCCTGTTCGGATCGCTCTTCTTTCAACCGGTTTTTATAATACGCAAACATCTCATGCTTCTGATTCTCGAAAACACGGCTCACCGTTCCCAGCAGATTTCTGGAAGCGGCCTCCTTGCATGAAATGAGATGATTGAGAAAATTCTCTTCTGTATGCTTCTGTGTCTGCTGCTGCCGAAGGATAATATTATCCTGAAAACGTCCTTCATTCACATTCAGCTGAATTTCATCCTGAAGCTGTCTCCCTTCCACGCGCAGCTCTGCCAGACGCTTCCTGTTCTTATCACGGAACAGAAAGGGCATCGCGTTTTCCAGCGCGCCGGCATTCATCCTTCTGCCCTGGGCCCGGATCACCTTTTCCCCCCACGGCCTCCCTCCGGCTTTCTCGATCAGAACCGCCGACTCTCCCCGGCTCTTCGCCGCAAAGGCCCGGCTCTGGCTGCGCCGCCGGGAATTCAGCTGATACTCCTTCAGTTCACGCTGCGTCCGGCCGGACACCGTATCATACCGGGAAGATTTCAGATGCACAAACAGGAAGCTTCTCCTGCGGGCAGGATGATAACCCAGCTGCAGCCGTCCGAACATACTCTCCGCCTTCATCAGGCGGTCACACTGAAACATATAGGAAGGATTCGGGCTCTCATAATACCCCTCCAGCTTCACATGGCTGCTGAAATGCTCCGTCCGGATATGGCGCGCCGCAGTCACCTTATCCAGTTCTTCCTGATATTCCAGACGGCGCTGTCGGCCGCTATCTGTTTCCAGTCTTTCATCTGCCATATCGTTCACTCCTGTGCGCCACCTGTTTTAAATAGGTTCTTCATGCTTTATTATTTTCATTATACCGAAGAGAATACAGGATTTCCATCGCCCGTTTTTCACCCCGAAGCGGATGACGCCTGTCCTTCCAGCTTTTTACGGGCATTTTCCTTCTTATTGAAGCATATGTTTTTTCAGTTCTTTTCGATTCTCCACATTCAGCTTTCTTATGGCATCTGAGATATGGCTTTTAACCGTATTCACTGAAACATGCATATGTTCTGCGATTTCCTGATTCGTCCAGCCCCGCGCCGCAAGCATGGCCATCGCAAACTCAGTGGTGGTCAGGTTGTCTGCCACATCGTGTCCGGTAAGAGGGTTATGAACTCTACGCCATCCGGAAGAGAAACGATAGGTAATGCCAATGATCCGCTTAAAATCTTCCGGCCATTTTGGTTTTATCACTGCCTCCAGCATGGCTCCCAAAAGTCCGTGATGTTCACCAAAGCCCTCTATCAGATCATCGGGGCGGGCAATCTCCCAGGCTGTCAGAAGATGCTCCCGGGCCCGCTCCGGCAGCTTTAAACTCATATAGTCCATCACCGCTACCAGATGTAAATAGATCGCAGGAATCGGATAATCCGCCGCTCCCATAGCCAGGGTGGCCTCCACAATACCGGCGCTGTGAGCGTATTCTTCCTTCAGATAAAGATAATGGGCCTGCACATACAGGGCAAAAGCCCGCAAGCCTGGCGGCAGCATCGGCAGAAAGCGCCCGCCCTCCGGCATTTCCTTCGGCAGCGGCAGATGAAGGAGCACTGCCCCGGCCGATGCCACAAAGGCTGACGCAGCCCGGAACTGGGGAGACTGTCCTCCTGCGTCATCAAGAGAAGCATTCAGTTCCCCCAAAGCAAATCTGGCCCGCATTATCTTCCCGATCGAAAGATTGGAATAAGCATAGATCAGACAGGCAGAGAGCCGGGCCCCCATGTCGGGGCTGGTCAGATAAGGCTCGGCCTCTTTTGCCGCCGCCAGCGGCTGGCCGCTGAAATAATGATACTCCGCCAGCGCAATATCCCGCTGGGGGCCTGCCGCCATGGCCTGCGCGGCCTCCAGGCAATGGCCCGGGACAAAAGCCGTATTCATCAGCGGCATAAAGTTTATGTTGTTCAGCAGCCTGTCCGGAGCCGGCTCTGCCTGGGCAGATTTTCCCTTCTGCCGTGTCCGGCGCGGGTCTTCCGGCTTTTCCGCGTCAGCGGGGACAGCCCAGACTTTTCCGATTTTCTGCGCTCCGGAAATACGTCCCTCGGAACAGTATTGATTGATTCTCCGCTCAGACACGCCCCATTTCTCTGCTGCCTCCCGAACAGATATATAGTTTTTCATTCTGTTATCGCCTCATACTTTCTATTTATTCTAACACATAATAGTCTCCCCGTTTGTGTTGTTTAGGCATTATAAATGTCGTTTAGGCTAACACCTGTCTTTTGCCTTGTCAAAACATCTGCCTTCCATTACAATAAAAAAACAGAACAACGATTATGATACAAGGAGGTATCTCACATGAAATCAGTACGAAAATGGATCTGTTTTATCCTGTTCCTGCTTCTGTGCGGCGTAACCGTCTGGTTTCTGCGCCTTTTTACCGTAACAGATACCTCCATGCAGTATATTGACTGGGAATCCACTGTCAGAATCGAATCAGACGGCACAGAGACGCCCTTCTCCTTTGACTATTACAGCAATACAACCGATCTGCAGGGCACATTCCGCTTTACCGGAACGCTGCCTGAGAACCGGTCTGAAGGATATCTTCTGTTTGAAATCGGAGGCGCGGAGCTGTCTCTGGCTCTTAACGGAAAGACAATCTATCAGTCCCACACCGCCGTTCCGAACGAAATAGCTTCCCTATCTTCCCAGTCGACCATCACGCTTCCCTCCCATGTATCCGGGGAACTGGTCATGACCTGCAGAATTACAGATGCTGAACATATCATTTTTCCACCTCTGCTCCGGTTTATGCCGAGTACGCTGTACAGCGCAGAAACCTTTGCCATCGCCAACCGGACCGCCTTTCCTGCCGGCGCCACAGCCCTCGCCTTTCTTCTGACAGCGGGTCTGTTCCTGCTGGGCGCCCTCCTTCGGGAGCCTGACTGGAGCCTGATCCCCCTTCTGCTTTCAGGCGCGGTTCTGACTGTATACCGGATTGCTCAGACGGAAGGCTACTACTTCCTCCCGGAGACCGTAAACCATGTTCTGACCCGGCCGCTGATCAGCTGGCTCCCTGTCCTGCTTTTGCTCATCTACCTGGGCATGAACCGCAGGCGCCGTTTTTTCAGGTATCTGGGCATCTGCACATTCTGGAGCGCAGTTCTCCTTCTGTTCTTTTATCTGATATCGCTGGCCTTTTCCGGGCAGCTGGATGATTATATCGTCTCCCCCATCCTGGATCTGATTCAGTACGGATATTATGACGGGATCGTATACTGGCTGTCTACGTGGCTTACCATTGTATCCGTACTGATCTCCGCCTACGCAATATCCCGGTCATTTATGGAGCAGCATGTTCTGACGCAGGGTCTGGAATTAAAATACAAACTGCTGGAAGACAATTACCAGGCTCTGGAACAGTATATCAGATCAACCTCGGACCTGCAGCATGAGATCAGGCATTATCTCACCGCCCTGGATCTCCTCTGCCAGCAGGAAAATTATCAGGAAGCGCAGGAACTGATCCATCAGCTTATGGATACACAGGCCGTCCGGCCGCAGATCGTCTTTACGAAAAATAAGGTCATTAATACCATTCTTCAGAGCGCTTCCGGCAGGGCGTCTCTACATGGTATTGAGTTCAATGTTCAGGCCTTCGTCCCAGAAAACCTCAATATTCCTCCCCAGGATCTGTGCGTTTTTCTTATCAACATGCTGGATAACGCGCTGGAAGCCTGCACAGCCCCCGATTTCTCCGAAAAACCTTTTATTCAGTGCTCAATTAAAACAGTTCAGGGATTTCTTGCGATTCGATGTGAGAATTCATATTCTGGAAAAATCAGAAAAAATGAGAAAGGAGAATTTCTGACGACAAAGGAAAACACTGCCGCTCACGGCTTTGGTTTAAAACAGATGGATGCCATCGCCAGAAAATACCACAGCATGTTAAATGTGAATTATACCGAAGACGGCCTGTTCATCCTGCAGACAGCCCTGCTGATTCCTGATGAATAAACCGTTACCCTCTGTACTGGTTCATATATGTGATAATTGTATTCTGGCAGTCTTTATAATATTTTCTCCCGATGGGAATCACGCTGCCGTCATCCAGACGGAGGCGCATCCGGTCAATTTTCCGCACATGCTCCAGATTCACCATGTAGCTGTTATGGCACCGGGCAAAGCTCTGCGCAGGCAACAGCTGCGCCATATTTGCAAGGGAAACCGGAAATACATCTTCCTTATCCGTCTGACAGATTCTGACACTGTGATTCGGGCAGGTTTCAACATACAGGATTTCCGACAAAACCAGCTGCAACCCCCTGCTCCCTTTCTGCAGCAATACAGTGTCAGATCTGTGATTCAGTTCCAGATCTGTATGAAGAGCTTTCTCCAGTTTTTTGCGGTCCGGAGGCTTCAGCAGAAAATCTACAGGCTGTACACTATATCCCTCCCGCAGATATTCTTCATGGCCGCTGATAAAAATAATGCTGACCCGGTTTTTCCGTTCCCGCAGTTTCCTGGCCAGTTCCATCCCTGTCAGCTGTTCCATCTGAATATCCAGTATCAGGAGATCATATGACGCTTCCCCCTTTTCCAATATATCCGCAATGTCAACCGCGGATGAAAAGGGGGTAATCTGGTGGGGAGTTCCCATATCTTTCAGTATTTCATCGCATATCCGGCAGATTTCTTCCAGTATGACATGATCGTCTTCACATATAGCCAGTCGATATGTATGCACATGCATACCTCCTTTTTGCAATTGCATCCATTATACAAAATCACCGCAAAATCTTCAAGGCCTAATATTAGCCAGCACACGACAAACGCATGAATGAGTTTCCCAATCAAACCCTTAAAATATGCCCAAATTACATTTCCATAATCTTCTTTAAATGTCTTT
>CAJFOT010000062.1 GCA_904397815.1 Candidatus Paralachnospira sangeri | reverse complement strand
TTCCCGTCCCTCCTTGCGCAGGGTTTGCTCATGGAGTTTTTCATTGTATTCTGTTAAGATCATTCCTGTCACCTCCGCCTTGTGTTTGATCAGATAGTCTCTCAGAATGTTATTCTCGATACAGATATCGATCGCTGCCGCAGCCGCTTCCGTGATCTCTTTTCCTGCCGCCTGTTCACGGCGGATGAGGGTGATTAATGTCATATAGCCTTTCAGCGGCTTGCATTTTTCCAGCAGTTCCAGGTTGTTGCCCGGATTGATGTTCAGCACACGGACTGTCCATTCGTAGCCTTCCACAGGAGCAGTGAAGGCGTCGGACAGGCGGTATGTGATTTGTTCCGGCGCGTTTTCTGTTCCGTTGTACAAGACGTAATACTGAGGCGCCGGTATCCGTACCAGGGCTTTTCCGTAAATATCCTTCTGGTTTTTTGCCAGCCATCCCTCATATTCCCTGGCAAAGTAGAGCAGACCCCGCAGGGGCATGTTGGGGTTGATGGTGGACTGCTGCTCGAACAGTCCCATCTGGCCGTAAATACAGACAGCCAGGTCATTGTGCATCGTCAGGTATACCACATCTTTCAGCGTGATGATCTCAAGGGCATCCGCGTCAGAATAATCGGTGCCGTTAATCGCGTTGAACAGAGACAGGGCGTTCTGTTTGTCGGAAAACAGGTCACAGAACAGCCGGTCTTTGTGATCCCGTCTGATGTGAGGACCGGCATCGGAAGCCTGGGGATGTTTTATGTTCGGACTCTTTCTCTTCTGATTGTTTTGATGCCGGTAGTTTGGATGTTGGCTGTTCTGCTTCTGTCCGTTCTGCTTCTGTCTGTTCTGATCCGTATCATGGGGCATACTTATCATCTTCCCTTCCTAAATTTTATCATGAAATTCCTGATAAAACAATTATCTCATAAATGATAAGATTTTTGGTGCCGGGAGAGTGCCACTTAATTCAAAGACCAGGCCAATTTTATGCCAAAAAATCCTATAAGAATGTGCTACAGCCTTTCGGCAGTATCTGTGCCGGCATTTTCCCATGCTTCCCGCAGCGAGGGCAGAAGTTCATCCAGCCGTCCGTCCAGTCCAAAGGACTTTTCTTTGATTTCGTCCGTGATGTAGACCTCGCCCAGATTCATGGTCACGTAGGTGGCATTCGGCTCCTGTTCTACCAGACGCATCAGGGGAGCCTTGATAAGCTGGTTGCGCCAGCCGATGCCCAGTTCCAGCACTGCCAGCTTCTTTCCGCGGTATTTTTCCAGAAATTTTTCACAGCGCCGCCGGGCCTGGGTATCCGGGATCATATATTGTCCCGCGCCCATGCAGATGTCCATGGGTCCGCCGCACTTTGGACAACGCGGAAGCAGATCAGGCGGCACACGGCCGTCCTGTTCCGCGGCTGCCAGCTTTTCCGCCAGCTCCAGGCTGGGATAGCGGGCATCGTGGCAGGGGCGGGCACACTGCATGGTCAGCCAGTTGCCCTCGATTTCATAAATTTTCTCCGGGGCAAAGCCGCAGAGCTCAAAATGACACTCGCCGTTGGAGGTCACGATAAAGTAGTCTTTATGATTCACAATGGCTTTCAGGTCATTCATGACCGGGGTGGGCCTGTATTGGCCGCAATAGCGGTGGATGAGCCGCGCCCAGAAAGCCCACTTTTCTTCTTCGACGGGCCACTGAGCCATCATACCCTGCAAAATACAGCGCAGGCCGTATTTCTGCCGGAAGTCTCCAAAAAGTTCTTCAAATGCCTGATTATCCGCGAACAGATGCAGCCCTTCGGTGATGGACAGGCCGTTGCTGGCCCCGATCAGGATGGCGTCCGCCTCCCTGAATTTCTCTGCGATTTGTTCCATTTTGCTCACTTTTGCTCATCCCCTTTCCGGCTGTCCTCATTTTCCATGCTCTCCCGGGCATCCTTCAATACCTGAGCAATGTCGGCTACAATGACCATACCTTTGTCCTCCAGCTGTACGGGGAGAAAATCGTACCTGTCATTGACCGCGATGTACCGGGCACAGGGAAAACTGAGGGTCAGATTCCAGAACGGCTCCTGGATAAACATGGGCGTCATGCGCCCCACACCCAGCTCCAGGAAGAGGATCTTTTTTTCCTTATGGGCCAGCACATAGCGGGAGACCTTTTCATACTCCTCCTCATATTTTTTTCCCTGGAGGAAATTGCCGTACCCCCGTACCCAGGGGAACGCCTCACCGCCGCAGTGGGGGCACCGGGGAATCATGGATGCCGGGATTGTGATATCGTCTCCCATAGCGGCGATCATCTCTTCCACCGGCTTCACAGCGTCCCAGGTGTCATCCGTACAGCATGAGGCACACTGGAAAAAGCGGTGATCCCCCTGGATTTCCGCTACCTGGTCCTCCGGATAAAGCTTCATGAACTGGGTGTCCTGATTGGTGGTCAGGACGAAGAAATCTTTTCCCTTCATCAGAGCGTCCAGATCCCGGTAGGGGTCCCGCACCGGAGCAGTCTGGGTGGTGTGTAGGAAGGTGGCGAGGTAGGCCCAGAACGCCGCCCGGTCATCCCACTGGCGGAACATACCGTCAAAAGCTCCCTTGAAGTGATATTTTTCCGCAAACCTGCCGAAGTATTTTCGGAAGGACGCATTGTCTTCATAATAAAAATCTCCGCCTCCGGCGGCAGACAGACCGGAGGCCCCGCCTATCAGAACACAGTCAGCATCCCGGATCTCCTGAACCAGCCGCTGAATCTGTTCTCTGTACGGCAGCGGCTTTTTATTTGTCAGCTCATAGGGTGTGCGCCCGGAAGCGTACAGGCTGTAATATCGCTGGTAGTTCATCTGGGTCTGCATGACCAGATTTTCATAAAAACTCATTGTTGCAAATTCCTTTCCCATAGTTGTTATTTTTATTTTAACTTCAATTCATCATAACACCCGCTTGTGCTTGTGTCAATATGATGTTATAATAAAATTAACATTAAAAGCGAAGGAAGAGGATCACTGTGGAAATATCTGCGCTTTGCGCAGCAAAAATCGGCGCCGGAAACGTCATAATAAAAATTATTATGACGTTTCCTATAAAAACGCGGAAAGGAGCAACATGAAAAAAGAGACAGCCAAATCGATTGCACAAAAACTTCAAATGGTTCCGGAACGCACGATTTCCGTGGTGCATCGCCGGTCGGACGGAAACGGCGGCGCGCTTTTTGGCGGGCAGTTTCAGGCGGCAACCGCCGGAAAGGGCTGTATGGAAGTATACACAATCTTTCCCGGGATAGAGGCGTCCCTGAATGCCTTCCTTGCGCCGGAGGCCAGATTCCGGCATGATGTCTCAGACTCTGTTTTAGAAGTTTATTATTGTCGCAGCGGCCGCGTGGGCTGGAACATGCGCGGCGGCACTGCCGTCTATCTGGGCGCAGGCGATGTGACTGTGCACAGCATGGCCTGCTGCGCTGATTCCGCCATGATGTTTCCATTAACATACTCGGAGGGCATTTCTGTTTCCGTGGATCTGGAGAAATTGCCGGCTGTCTGTCCGGAAATCCTGCGGGGAGCCGGTGTGCAGGCTGACCGGCTGCAGGAGCGGTTTTGCGCCGGAAAGCCTTCTGCAATTCCCGCCTGCCCCGGACTGGAGCATATCTTTGATCCGCTCTTTTCTGCGGAGGTTTCCCTGCGGCTGCCCCTGCTGAAACTGAAGGTGCCGGAACTGCTGATTTATCTAAGCAGCCTGAAACTAGGGCAGAAAGAACTGACCCAATACTTCTCTCAGCAAACCGAGCTGATAAAAGAAATTCACCGGCAGCTGACCGAACACTTAGATCAGAGATTTACGATTGAAGATCTCTCCAGGCGGTATCTGATCAACACCTCTACCCTGAAAGCAATATTTAAGGCTGTCTACGGACTTCCTATCGCCACCTACATGAAGGAATACCGCGTGCGTCAGGCTATGAAACTGCTGCGTGAGACGGATGCCACCATAGCGGAAATTGCCGCGCAGGTAGGATATGAAACCCAGGGAAAATTCTCTAAGGCGTTCAAAGATGTGGTACAGGTGCTGCCGACAGAATACCGCAAAGTTCAAAATTGATACAGACGCTAAAATATTTCAGAGATTAGAAAAGAGGAAGGTCTTGCTCCCCATAAGCAAAACAACTTCCTCTTTTTTTAAAAGGGGTATTGTTATTTATAAAATAACATGATATAATCAGTATTGTTATTTTATAAATAACAATACTGGAAAGAAGGTGGCGGGAATGGAAGAAAGGCTGATTATCGTCGGGGCCGGACTGGCCGGGCTGTCTGCCGCGATTACTGCGGCGCAGAAGGGCATGAAAAGTGTTCTGGTGTCATTGCAGCCTTCCGAGCGGGCGCAGTCTGTTTTGGCTGAGGGAGGCATCAGCGGAGAGTTATCCGGCAGCGCGGAGGGGCTGGAGCAGCATTTTCAGGACACGATGAAGGCCGGAGGATATCTGGCAGATCCTGAGGGCGTGCGGCGCCTGGTGAACGCGGCCCCTGAAGTGATTCGCAGGCTGCGGCAGCTGGGGACGGCTTTTCAGATGGAGAACGGGAAGCTGGTGTGCCGGCGGATGGGCGGTCACAGCAGGGAACGGACTGTTTTTGTAAAGGATCAGACCGGAAAAGCGATCATGTCTGCGCTGATTGATGAAGTCAGAAAGTATGAGAATGAGAAGACGGTGCTGCGGATGCCTCACCATGATTTCCTTGAATTAATGATTCAGGGGAATCTGTGCTGCGGATGCGCGGTAAAGGATCGCTATACAGGGGAAATCCGGAGACTGAAGGGTCCGGTGATTTTAGCCAGCGGAGGGCTGAGCGGCCTGTTTCCCGGCTGTGCGACCGGAACGGTTCATAACACAGGCATTGTTACGGCAGCAGCCTTTCGCCAGGGTGTGGAACTGGCAAATCTGGAATTTATCCAATATCATCCTACGACATTTCAGATACCGGGGAAACGGTGCCTGGTCAGTGAAGCCGCCAGGAGTGAAGGAGGCCGCCTGATGGCGCGTCGGAATCAGAGTAAATGGTATTTTATGGAAGATATTTACGGAGAGGACGGAAATCTGGCGCCGCGGGATGTGATCTCCCGTGAGATGGAAAAGATATACAGACGGCCGGACTGCGATCATCAGATCTGGATGGACATGACAGCGGTACCGTCAGAAGCGTGGAAGAACAAATTAAGCGGTATGCGCAGGGAATGCATGGATTATCTGCAGATCGACCCGGCGAAAAATCCGGTTCCGGTGGAGCCGGGCGTTCATTACTTTATGGGAGGGATCCTTACAGATATTTATCACCGGACCAGTAAAAGGTTTCTCTACGCGGCCGGTGAATGCGCCTGCCAGTACCACGGGGCAAACCGGCTGGGAGGAAATTCCATGCTGGGAGCTGTTTTCGGGGGAATGACAGCGGCGGCCCAGGCTGCGGCGGAATGGGGAAAATTCGCGGCGTCTGATACAGGAAGTCTGCAGAGTGCCTGTGAGCAGGATGGAGACGGAAGCCTGCGCTCCGGCATCAAAAGAAAAATAGGGGATATTCTGTATCAGGGAATGGGAATCATCCGTTCAGAGGAAGGGCTGAACCGGAGCTTAGCCGCGCTGAAGGCTCTGGGCAAAAGCGAAACCCTTACACAGGCAGAGACAGATGAGGGCCTGCTGGGGATGGCGATGCTCAGGGCGGCGCTGGAGCGGAGAGAAAGCAGGGGCGCTCATTGGAGGGAGGATTATCCGGAATCACAGGAAGCGTTCCGGAAGACAACGGTTGTTTCATATGACGGACAGCAGATCAGGGTTCGGTTCCGACAGCTGCCTGAACCCATGGAGGGATAAAAGGGATGAACATACATATTAAAATATTAAGAAGGAAAGGGCCGGATGCCCCGCCTTTCTGGCAGACATTTTTATATGAAACTGAGGAGACGGAGATAACCGTAGCCGCGGCGCTGGAAGACCTGAACAGCAGAGAGCCGCTGACAGATATCGAGGGAGAACAGGCAGATCCGGTGCAGTGGGAATGTAATTGCCTGCAGAAAAAATGCGGGGCATGCGCAATGCTGGTAAACGATTTTCCCGTACTGGCATGTGAGGAAAAACTGTGCGGCCATGGAGACACGGTTGTACTGGAACCCCTTCGCAAATTTCCGGTTGTAAGGGATCTGATTGTGGATCGAAGCGTGATGTCTGAAAACCTGAAGGAAATGAACGTGTGGCTCAGCCGGGAGGCGGATGTCAGCGAGGACAATCAGGAAGAGCTGTTCACTGCTTCCCAGTGTCTTCAGTGCGGCTGCTGCCTGGAGATCTGCACCAGCTATGTGGACGGGACAGATTTCTACGGCATGTCAGCGCTGGTTCCGGCTGCCCGGATATGTGGGGCGCAGCGGGACTGCGGGGACGGACATATGCGGGAAAGCTGCCAGACACACATTTTTGAAGGCTGTCAGGGGTTTAATGCCTGCGAACATGTCTGCCCGGCCGGTATTCCGGTGACGCGGCTGATGGCGCATATGATGCAGACATATTGGCCCGATCGGAAATAGTTTTTGCCCATTCGGAAGGATAACAGCCGGACCGGTTGACGGGGCGTTTTGCAGAGAATATGATATTGTTAACAATCAAACAATCCCCTGACTGAAAGAACAGAGGGAGAAAAAGATAGAGAATAAAAGAACAGAAGACAGCGCAGGTGATGACGCAGCAGGCGCGTCGGGAAGGAGGCAAACATGGGACATATTATCGCGGTATCGGGAAAGGGCGGCGTGGGAAAGACAACGCTGTGCGGTCTGCTGATCCAGTATCTGTGCGCCAGCGGCCGGGGGCCGGTGCTGGCAGTGGATGCTGACGCCAATTCGAATCTGAATGAAGTGCTGGGAGTAGAGGTGGGGAAGACCCTGGGAGAGCTCCGGGAGGAAATAGAGCGGGCAGGTTCTGATCCCAGGTATACGATCCCTGCCGGTATGACGAAGGCTGTTTACCTGGAAAGCCGGCTGTCGGACGCCATCACAGAGGAGGATGATTACGATCTGATGGTGATGGGCAGGTCTCAGGGGCAGGGCTGTTACTGCTTTGTGAACGGGCTGGTCCAGACCCAGGTGCAGAAACTGCAGAACTATTATCCGTACATTGTGGTGGATAATGAAGCCGGCATGGAGCATATCAGCAGAGGAATTCTCCCCGCCATGGAGATCATGCTGCTGGTCAGCGACTGCTCCAGAAGGGGTGTCCAGGCGGCGGGAAGAATCGCCGCGCTGGTAAAAGAAATGAATTTCCATCCTCAGAAGATGGGACTGATTGTGAACCGGGCTCCCGGCGGAAAACTGGACGAGGGAACCATGGAGGAAGTCAGAAATCAGGGGCTGGAACTGCTGGGGGTTGTGCCCCAGGATGAGACTGTTTACCAGTATGACTGCCAGGGCCGTCCGACCATACAGCTGCCGGAAGATTCGCCGGTGCGGAAGGCGCTTCAGGAGATTATCGGGGGACTGGGGCTGGCCTGACGGAAAAGGGCCGGCTGTCGGAATCCCATATCAGAGGTTTGAAAAAACACAGAAAGGAAGGAAAAATCATGAGTGAGTTTGCGGGATGTCAGGATGTCGTCAATATGGTGGGAATTGTAGAGCTGGACTGTCCGAAATGCGGGGCCAAAGGCGGAATCGAAATCTTCCAGCGGGACGGACGCATTGCGGAAGACGGCGTATGTGACCAGTGCGGCTATGTAATACCGGAAGGAACAATGCTGGACCGGGAAAAAATCGGGAAATAACATTCCAGAGCTGTTGCTCTGCCTGTCATGCCAGGCGGCAGACAGAACAACGGCTGTCCGGACCACAGCGCCTTCGGCGTGAAGAACAGAGGAGAAGGCAAGGGATGTCGTAAAGGGTATGCCTCTCTTCTGTGCCGGAACGCCGAAGTATATTGAAACGATAGATGGAGGATAAAATGAAGATTGCAATATGCGGCAAGGGCGGATGCGGCAAAAGTACGATGACATCTCTGCTGGCAAAATGTCTGGCAGGACGCGGAAATGAGGTTCTGGTGATCGATTCAGATGAATCCAATTATGGCCTGCACCGCCAGCTGGGAATGGAGTGGATATTGTGCTGATGATCGCCGATCCCTCCTATGAATCCCTCAGACTGACGGAAAAGATCGGGCAGCTCAGCGAAAGTATCGGCAAGCCCTGCTATTATATAATGAATAAGGCAACGGCAGAAAATGAACAGCTGATTTGCGAACATGTCTGGAAACCGGAAAATATCATCGCCCGCATTCCCCAGAACCAGAAGATACTGGAAGCAGGGCTGAAAGGCGAGGCCCTCACAGAAAAGATGGATGCAGTGGAGCAGCTGGCAGATTTTCTGGAGAAAACAAAAAAGAATATGAAAGAATAACATAAAATCCCGTGAGAACCCGGAAGGAACAGTTCCAGATCTCACGGGATTTTTTAATTGACTCATATCAGGGTTTATTTGACCTGAACGCTTAAACCGGCTACAGCAGTTCTTTGTACTGCTCCCTGTCCTCTTCAGAAAGCCCCAGAAGCTCCATGGCCTCTTCTGCGGATACATTCAGATTATTCATCAGATTCCGGACAGATTCTGCCATTTTTTTCTGCTCCTTCTCACGGCCTTTGATAAGGCCTTCCTCAATTCCCGCTTCGAGTCCTTCTCTGCGGCCTTTGATAAATCCTTCTTCGATTCCTTCTTCCCGTCCCTCCTTGCGCAGGGTTTGCTCATGGAGTTTTTCATTGTATTCTGTT
>CAJFOT010000061.1 GCA_904397815.1 Candidatus Paralachnospira sangeri | reverse complement strand
CTCTGCCGATGAACCTGGTGCGTCTTAAGGCTTAGCCCGGCGGAAGCGGAAGCCCGTTTGCGGCACCCTCCGTCTGCGGCTGGCGGGGCCGTCCGGGCTGTGCAAGTCCCCTTGAACGAAAACATATGATAAAGCGGTCTTTTAGATTCATGGGCTTGTTGTGGATGCGACAGAAGGGAGATTGCGTGGGCAGTTGATCTGTGCTATAATGGCAGAATGAAAAATATATCTGAGATGATAACCATTCTGGCCGGATGTTCGGCTGTGGTCGCAGCCGGGCTT
This sequence comes from Candidatus Paralachnospira sangeri, assembly GCA_904397815.1. GTDB lineage: Bacteria > Bacillota > Clostridia > Lachnospirales > Lachnospiraceae > Paralachnospira_A > Paralachnospira_A sangeri. The sequence goes on along the minus strand of CAJFOT010000061.1, from coordinate 16,451 downwards.
CTGGCCCGTTCTGAGTACGAAAGAAAGCATTTTGTGACGGATCACTACAGGGTTCAGTCGCTGAAGATTCCGGAAGCCTTTGACGGATACCGGATGGTTTTCCTGGCAGACCTGCATAACAATTCCTTCGGGTCCGGCAACGGGCAGCTGCTGGATGCGATCCGGGAGCTGCGGCCTGACAGTATTATGGTGGGCGGCGATATGGTGGTGGCGAAAGGCCTCAGAAGCCTGAAGGTGCCCCTGAGTCTGATGGAAGCTTTGTCGGCAGACTATCCTGTCTATTACGGCCTGGGCAACCATGAGCGGCGGATGGACCGGGAACGGGATGTATACGGGAATCAGTATGATGTTTATATGGGCGCCCTGAAAAAGATGGGCGTCCATATTATGAGGGATCGATGGGAATATATCAGCCGGGGTGGCCAGCGGATCCGGGTCACCGGGCTGGATCTGGACAGACGGTTTTATCAGAAGATCGGCAAGCGGCCGATGTCCCAGTCTGATCTGGCAAAGCTTCTGGGGCCGGGAAAATGTCCGGAATATCATATCCTGCTGGCCCATTCTCCCCTGTATTTTAAAGAATATGTACAGTGGGGCGCTGACCTGGTGCTGGCGGGACATTTCCATGGAGGAACCATCCGCCTGCCCGGGCTGGGCGGTGTGATGACGCCGAACTACATGTTTTTTCCGGAGTATGACCGGGGGTTCTATCAGGAGGGGGAGAGCGCGATGGTTTTAAGCGCCGGCCTGGGAACCCATTCGATCAATATCCGGCTGAACAACCCTTCCCAGCTGATTTTAATTGAATTGAGGCGGCAGCATGGAACTGGCAGTAAAACTGAAAGTATTTGAAGGCCCGCTGGACCTTCTTCTGCATTTGATAGAAAAGAATAAAGTGGATATCTATGATATTCCCATCGCCCAGATTACCGACCAGTATATGGCCTATATCGCCCGGCTGGATATGGAGGATCTGGATCTGGCCAGTGAGTTTCTGGTGATGGCGGCTACCCTTCTGGATATGAAATCCCGGATGCTGCTGCCCTCGGAGGAGTCGGAGGAGGAAGAGGCTGACGATCCCAGAGAGGAGCTGACCCGCAGGCTGCTGGAATATAAGATGTTTAAGGAGATCGCCGCGACCCTGCAGGAGCGGCAGCAGGATGCCAGCCATGTGTTCTACCGAGAGGAAGATATCCCGGAAGAGGTGGCGGGATACCGCCAGCCGGTGGATCTGGACAGGCTGCTGGATGGGATTTCCCTGATCCGCCTGAATGAGATCTTTCAGATGGTGATGAAAAAGCAGGAGGATAAAATCGATCCGGTACGCAGCAAATTCGGGCGGATTCAGAAGGAGCCGGTAAAGATAGAGGACAAGATACTGGATGTGCTGTCCATGTGCAGGGACAGGCAGGAGTTTTCCTTCGATGCGCTCTTTACCGGCCGGGCGGACCGGTATGAGATCGTGGTGGCTTTTCTGGCGGTACTTGAGCTGATGAAGGTGGGAGCGGTCAGGCTGACCCAGGAGACGTTATTCGGCGATATCCGCATCCAGGCTGCTGAGACAGAGGACGCGCTGAAGAGGCTGGAGCTGGAATTCAGCTGACAGGCTGGCCGGGAGAGACGGAAAAGCTGGCAGCATGCCGTCTGAAAAAACGGTTTTTGCCAGAAGGAGAGAAAAGGATGAAGATGAAAGAAATGGAGGGCGCCCTGGAGGCGGTGCTGTTTACCATGGGACAGGCGATTTCCCTGAGTTCCCTGGCCAGGGCCGTCGAACAGGATGAGGAGACTGCCAGAAAAATACTCCATCAGATGAAGGATCAGTATGAGCGGGAGGAACGGGGCATCCGGCTGCTGGAACTGGAGGACAGTTTTCAGCTCTGTACGAAGAAAGAATATTATGAAAATCTGATCCGTGTGGCGAAGGAGCCCCAGAAACAGGAACTGTCCGAGGCGGCGCTGGAAACCCTGTCCATCATCGCTTACAAGCAGCCGATCACCAAGGCGGAGATCCAGAAGATCCGGGGCGTTTCCTCGGACCACGCAGTGAACCGGCTGCTGGACTACGGGCTGATCTGTGAGACCGGCAGACTGAATGCCCCGGGGCGTCCCATTCTGTTTGCTACCACGGAAGAATTCCTCCGCCGGTTCGGGGTGGGAAACCTGGAAGAGCTGCCCCGGCTGGATGAAGCGAAGATTAAAGAGTTCGAGCAGGAGGTCCAGGAGGAAGTCCAGCTGACCCTGGATATCTAACCAGCTGGCGTGTCCCTGACTGCTTGACGGCGGGGATGGACGAAGATTCGCAAGGGTGTCTGAAAGGAATGCCAGTATAAGAAAGATGATATAAATAGAATACGGATGAAGGAGGAATTCGTAACATGAAAGAGATTGGTTTTATCGGAAGCGGAAATATGGCGGGAGCCATCATGGGAGGCATTGTCAAAAAGGGGATTTTCCGCCCGGAGGAGATTATCGCTTCGGATGCCAGCCCCGCGGCCAGAGAAAAGACAGAGAGGGAACTGGGGGTGGAAGTGACGGCGGACAACCGGAAAACGGCGGAAGAATCCCGGATACTGGTACTGTCGGTAAAACCCCAGTATTACAGCACTGTCATCGAAGAGATCAGAGACCTGATCCGTCCGGAGCAGATCGTCATCACTATCGCGCCGGGCTGGACGATCGAGAAGGTGGAGAAAGCCTTCGGAAAAGAGATCCGGCTGGTGCGGACCATGCCCAATACCCCCGCGCTGGTGCTGGAGGGGATCACGGCAGTGTGTCCCAACAGCCACATTACGGAAGAGGATTTAACCCGGGTGCTGGCAGTTCTGAAGAGCTTCGGGAAGGCAGAGGTGATCAGCGAGCATCTGATGGACGCTGTGGTATCGGTCAGCGGCAGCTCTCCCGCTTACGTCTATATGTTTATCGAGGCACTGGCTGACGGCGCGGTGGCGGACGGAATGCCCCGGGCCCAGGCCTATGAATTCGCCGCTCAGGCTGTGTACGGCAGCGCGAAAATGGTGCTGGAAACCGGGAAGCATCCCGGCGAACTGAAGGATATGGTATGCTCTCCGGCAGGCACAACCATCGAGGCTGTCAGGGTGCTGGAGGAGAAGGGTTTCCGGGGCTGTGTGCTGGAAGCAATGCAAGCATGCACGAAAAAGTCCAAAGAAATGTAAGAAAATTTGGTAAGTTTTTTGAATTTTCCTACTTTTTATAATCGAAAATTTGTGGTAAAATGACAGAAACAATGGATAATAGGACGAAAAATAAGTTCAAAGTGCACAGAGAGATATGGCTGATTGTCATTGTTCTGGCGGCGGCGCTGGTGTGCTCCCTGATCTGGCAGCTGACCCATCGGGCGCCTGCCGCCTGGGCGGTGGTGACAGTAGACGGAGAGGAGCAGGCCCGGTATCTGCTCTCGGAGGACAGGACGCAGGTGATTGAAGGGTATGACGGGGGAACCAATACCCTGGTAATCCGGGCGGGAGAGGCCTGGGTGACAGACGCCAGCTGTCCGGACCATATCTGTGAGGATCAGGGGAAGGTGAGCCGCAATGGGCAGACCATTACCTGTCTCCCCAACCGGGTGATGATTGAGATACAGGGAGGAGGAGAGAGAACCATTGACGGAGTTGCGGAATAGGAAAAAGGATATTGCGAGAAAGGTGGCGCTGTTTGGCGTGCTGATCGCCCTGGCTTTTGTGTTCAGCTATGTGGAGGCACTGTTTCCCTTTACTTTCCTGGTGCCGGGCATGAAGATCGGGCTGGCCAATCTGGTTGTTGTGATTACTTTGTATATGATGGGCGCAGGCGCTGCTTTCTGCGTATCGGCAGTCAGAATTGTTCTGGTAGGATTTACTTTCGGAAATTTGTCCACCATGATGTACAGTATGGCCGGCGGTCTGCTCAGCTTTGCGGTAATGGCTCTGTGCCGGCGGCTGAACCTGTTTCGAACAGAGGGTGTCAGCATGATCGGCGGTGTTTTTCACAATATTGGCCAGCTGATGGTGGCTGCTGCGGTAGTGGAAAATACTGCGCTGTTCTATTATGTTCCTGTTCTGCTGGTATTTGGTCTGATGACTGGAGGGGTGATCGGCCTGCTGGCAGTGCAGATTATGAAACGAATCCGGGCTTATCTGCCCGGATAACAGATGAGGGGAAAAATCTATATGGGAAGGAGACGGATAACAGATGAAATTAGCGACTTTTAAAGGAGGCGTTCATCCCTACGATGGAAAGGAACTCTCCAAAACGCTGCCGATCCAGGCGGTGCTGCCGAAGGGCGACCTGGTATACCCGATGTCCCAGCATATCGGGGCACCGTCGAAGCCTGTGGTATCGGTAGGAGATTACGTGTTAATGGGACAGAAAATCGCGGAGGCCGGCGGATTTGTATCAGCGGATATCTGCAGTTCTGTCTCCGGCACTGTCAAGGCCATTGAGCCCAGAATGACAGTGACAGGGGCCGTGTCAGAGGCGATTGTGGTGGAGAATGACCATGCCTATCAGACAGTGGAGGGCTTTGGACAGCCGGTGGATTATACCACAATGACAAAAGAGGAAATCCGGCAGCGGGTTAAAGATGCCGGCGTGGTAGGTATGGGCGGAGCCGGTTTTCCTAATCATGTGAAGATAACGCCCAAGGATGACAGCAAAATCGAGTATGTTCTGGTAAACGGAGCAGAGTGCGAACCTTATCTGACATCAGATTACAGGATTATGCTGGAGGAGCCGGAGCATATCATTGGCGGTCTGAAAGTGCTGCTGACCCTGTTTGAAAACGCAAAGGGTGTTATCGGGATCGAGGACAATAAGCCTGACTGCATCCGTAAACTGACAGAACTGGCGCAGAACGAGCCCCGGATCACTGTTCAGCCTCTGAAAACCAAATATCCCCAGGGTGCGGAACGGACATTGATTTACGCCTGCACAGGAAGAAAGATTAATTCCTCCATGCTGCCCAGTGACGTGGGCTGTATTGTGGATAATATTGATACAGTAGTGGCCATTTACAAGGCTGTGTGCGAAAATACGCCTCTGATCCGCCGGATTGTGACGGTGACGGGGAACGCAGTGAAAACCCCTCAGAATTTTGAGGTAAAGACTGGTACCAGCTATCAGGAACTGCTGGAGGCTGCAGGCGGTCTGACCTGTGAGCCGGAGAAAATCATATCCGGCGGGCCGATGATGGGCAATGCCCTGTTCAGCCTGGATGTGCCGGTGACGAAGATTTCCTCCGCCCTGCTCTGTATGAGCAAGGATGAGGTAGCGGCTATGGCGCCTACTGCCTGTATCCGGTGCGGACGCTGTGTGGAAGCCTGCCCCAGCAACCTGATCCCCCAGAAGATGATGGAATGCGCGGAGCGGTTTGATGACGAGGGCTTCGAAAAGCTGGGAGGCATGGAATGCTATGAGTGCGGCAGCTGTACTTATGTCTGTCCGGCGAAACGCCGTCTGACTCAGGCATTTAAACAGGCGAAAAAAAGTGTGATGGATAAAAGAAGAAAAGCAAAAGCGTAGGAAAGAGGTGTGAGAGTTGAGTAAATTGTTGAATGTTTCCGCGTCACCCCATGTCAGAAGCAGCGCGGCTACTTCGTCCATCATGTGTGACGTTCTGATTGCGATGGCGCCGGCAGCTCTGTTTGGCATCTGGTATTTCGGATTCCGGGCCTTCCTGATTATTGTTCTGTGCGTGGCTGCCTCGGTGCTGACGGAATACATATATGAAAAGGCGATGAAAAAGCCGGTGACCATTACGGATCTAAGTGCGGCGGTGACCGGGATGATCCTGGCGCTGAATATGCCGGTATATATTGATCTGTGGATTCCGGTGCTGGGCTGTGTGTTTGCCATTCTGATCGTAAAGCAGCTGTACGGCGGCCTGGGACAGAATTTTATGAACCCTGCCCTGGCAGGCAGATGCTTCCTGCTGATTTCATTTGCGGGGCAGATGACCCAGTTTTATCCTGATGGCGTCTCTGGCGCTACGCCTCTGGCAGCGTTAAAAGCAGGGGAAGCTGTGGATCTGATGGAGATGTTCGTGGGAATGATTCCCGGCACCATCGGGGAGACTTCCGTGATCGCCCTGTTAATCGGAGCGGCCTATCTGCTGGCGAAGAAGGTTATCAACTGGAGAATCCCGGTGATTTACATCGGTTCTCTGGCGGTGTTTGTTCTGCTGCTCGGCGGCAGAGGCTTTGACCTGGGTTATGTGGCGGCCCATATCATGGGCGGCGGCCTGATTTTTGGCGCGTTTTTCATGGCGACGGATTATGTAACCAGCCCGATCACCCCGGCAGGCCAGATCATCTATGGTGTCTGTCTCGGTGTTCTGACCGGTGTGTTCCGTATCTTCGGGCCGGCGGCGGAAGGGGTGTCCTACGCGATTATCTTCTGCAACCTGCTGGTTCCTCTGATTGAGAAGGTTACCATTCCCAGACCCTTCGGAAGGGAGGCGAGACAGAATGGGAAAGAATAAAATTATCAAAGATGCCATTGCTCTGTTCGTGATTACCCTGGTTTCCGGGCTTTGCCTGGGGTTTGTCTACAATATTACGAAAGACCCTATTGCCTTGGCGGAGGAGCAGGCGAAACAGGAATCCTACCAGACGGTATTTCCTGAGGCGGCGTCTTTTCAGAACAATGGGGATATTGATACTGCTCTTGCTTCCTGGACGGCTGACGGGGCAGAGGTGACAGAGGTGCTGGAGGCTGTGGACAGCGCCGGCACAGTGCTGGGCTATGTGGTTTCTGTAACTGCCACAGAAGGCTACGGCGGTGACATTTCCCTTTCCCTGGGAGTGGCGCAGGACGGGACCATAACCGGCCTGGAGGTGCTGTCTATGAGCGAGACTGCCGGCCTGGGGGCGAAATGCACTGCTCAGGAGTTTAAGAGCCAGTTCGCCGGCATCCAGAAGGACCAGGTGGTTATGAATGAAGACTTTGATCAGATCAGCAGCGCGACGGTGACATCCAGCGCCATCGAAAAAGGTGTAAACGGCGCTCTGGGATTTGTCAGTGAGATCCGATAAGGCGGAAAGGAGGATGACAAGATGAATAAATGTATTGAGCGTCTGTATAACGGCATCATCAAAGAGAATCCGACTTTTGTCCTGATGCTGGGGATGTGTCCCACACTGGCGGTTACCACATCTGCTACCAACGGACTGGGAATGGGACTGTCCACGACAGCAGTGCTGGTGATGTCCAACGCGATGATTTCTCTGCTGCGGAAAATGATTCCCGACAAAGTGCGTATTCCTGCCTTTATTGTAGTTGTGGCTTCCTTCGTGACGGTCGTTCAGCTTCTGCTGCAGGCTTATGTGCCGGCTGTTTATAATGCGCTGGGCATCTATATCCCGCTGATCGTGGTAAACTGTATTATTCTGGGCAGAGCTGAAGCCTACGCGTCAAAAAATGATGTTCTTTCCTCCGCTTTTGACGGATTGGGAATGGGACTGGGATTCACACTTTCCCTGACCTGCATCGGCCTGGTCCGGGAGCTGATCGGCGGCGGCGCTGTATTCGGTCATGTGGTGATCCCTGAGGATTTTCATATTTCCATATTCGTTATGGCGCCGGGCGCATTCTTCGTACTGGCATCTCTTCAGGCGCTGCAGAATAAAATCAAGCATCCGGTGAAGAAAGAAGAACAGGGCGATGCTGCCATGGCCTGCGGAGGATGCTGCGCAGGCTGTATGGATACGGTGTGCGCGGAAAACCATAAGAAAATTCAGCAGGCGAAAAAGATGTCATCAAAATAGGAGGAGGTTGCTGAGTCATGAGAGAACTGTTATTAATTGTTGTAAGCGCGGCTTTGGTAAACAATGTTGTCCTGAGCCAGTTCCTGGGACTGTGCCCCTTCCTGGGTGTGTCAAAAAAAATCGAGACAGCGGCAGGTATGGGCGCGGCGGTTATCTTCGTTATCACCATCGCTTCCGGCGCCGCCAGCCTGATTCAGAATTATATTCTGATTCCCCTGAATGTGGAATTTCTTCAGACAATTGTCTTTATTCTGGTAATTGCCGCTCTGGTGCAGTTCGTGGAGATGGTGCTGAAAAAAATGATGCCGGCGCTGTACAATGCCCTGGGTGTCTATCTTCCCCTGATTACTACCAACTGCGCAGTGCTGGGCATCGCCGTGATCAATGCCCAGGAGAATTATAATATTATTCAGAGTATGGTAAACGGCTTCGGCACAGCTGCAGGCTTTACGATTTCTATTGTTCTGCTGGCGGGAATCCGTGAGCGGATTGAGTATAATGACTTTAATCCTTCCTGGAAAGGGTCCCCGATGGTGCTGGTAACAGCCGGACTGATGGCAATTGCCTTCTGCGGCTTTTCCGGTCTGATTTAAGAGAAGGAGGGATACCATGTATTATGTGGCAATCGCGACTGCGCTGGTAGGCGTGGTAGGAATTGTTATCGGCCTGCTTCTCGGTGTGGCCGGTGAGAAATTTAAGGTAGAAGAAGATGAGAGAGAAATTGCGGTCGAAGAAATCCTGCCGGGCAACAATTGCGGCGGATGCGGCTATGCGGGCTGCAGCGCCATGGCGAAAGCTATCGTTGCGGGAGAGGCGCCTATTAATGGCTGTCCCAGCTGCAGCCAGGAGATTGTGACAAAGATCAGCGAGATCCTGGGAGTAGACGCTGTGGCTACAGTAAAGAAGGCGGCTTTCGTCAGGTGTGCCGGTACCTGCGACAAGGCAGAGGTGAAATTTAACTATTATGGAATCGACGACTGCCAGAGCGCCATGGCTGCGCCCGGCGACGGATATAAGTCCTGTGCCTGGGGCTGTCTGGGCCTGGGTACCTGCGTAAAGGTCTGTCCTTTCGATGCCATTCACATTGTAAATGGTGTAGCAGTGGTAGACCGGGACAAATGCGCTGCCTGCGGAAAATGTGTGGCCGCCTGTCCGAAGCATGTGATAGAGATTATGCCCTATGACACAAAATACAAGGTGGCATGCAGCAGCCATGATAAGGGCAAGACTGTGCGGTCTGTATGCGCAGCCGGCTGTATCGGCTGCGGCGTATGCGTCAAACAGTGTGAGGCTGGAGCTGTTGCTTTGACAGATAATCTGGCGTCCATCGATCCGGAGAAATGTACAGGGTGCGGGAAATGCGCGGAGAAATGTCCGGTACATGTGATTGTATAGTTTTTTCGTTCGGGGAGTTTGCTGTTCCTTTCCTTTTATTTCAGCAACAAGATCCGCCCGGAGCGATATGATTATGGGAAAAATCCCCTCTGCAGGGTGAGCGATACTGCGCCTTCCCTGCAGAGGGGTATTTTATTTTTGCAGAATGTCCATGAATTCTTCCCCTGTAATCGTTTCTTTTTCGTAGAGATACTGGGCCAGCTGATCCAGTTTTGCCCGGTTTTCTTCCAGGATTTTCATGGCCTTGGCGTGCTGCTGTTTTACCAGGGCGACTACCTGGCGGTCGATTTCAGCCTGAGTTTCAGCAGAGCATGCCAGTGAGGTGTCGCCGCCCAGGTACTGGTTGGTAACGGTTTCCATAGCTACCATATCGAAGTCTTTGCTCATGCCGTAGCGGGTGATCATGGACCGGGCCAGTTTTGTGGCCTGTTCGATATCATTGGAGGCGCCGGTGGAAACAGAGTGAAATACCAGTTCTTCGGCGGAACGTCCGCCGGTCAGTGTGGCGATTTTGTTTTCCAGCTCTGCCTGGCTCATCAGATAATGATTGCCTTCGTCTACCTGCATTGTATATCCCAGCGCGCCGGAAGTGCGAGGCACAATGGTGATCTTTTGTACAGGTGCGGAATGGGTCTGCATGGCTGCTACCAGAGCGTGTCCGATTTCATGGTATGCCACAATTCGTTTTTCTTCATCTGTCATAATCGCGTTCTTCTTCTGATAGCCTGCGATTACCACTTCGATGCTTTCTTCCAGGTCTGCCTGGGTAGCAAAACGACGGTTGTCACGGACAGCCCGCAGAGCTGCTTCGTTTACGATATTGGCCAGTTCCGCGCCGGAAGCGCCGGAGGCCATACGGGCGATTTTGCTCCAGTCCACATCATCGGCTACTTTTATTTTCTTTGCGTGTACTTTCAGTATGGCAATACGGCCCTGAAGATCAGGGAGCTCTACCGGAACGCGGCGGTCGAAACGGCCGGGCCGTGTCAGAGCCGGGTCCAGTGACTCAGGACGGTTGGTGGCAGCCAGGATGATGACGCCGGTGTTTTCTTCAAAACCATCCATCTCTGTCAGCAGCTGGTTCAGCGTTTGTTCCCGTTCGTCATTGCCGCCGTACTGGCCGTCACGTTTTTTGCCGATGGCGTCAATCTCATCGATAAAGACGATACAGGGGGCTTTTTCCTTGGCCTGGCTGAACAGATCCCTGACCTTGGAAGCACCCATTCCCACGAACATTTCCACGAATTCAGAACCGGACATGGAGAAAAAGGGAACGTTGGCCTCGCCGGCCACAGCTTTTGCCAGCATGGTTTTGCCGGTTCCCGGAGGACCCACCAGCAGAATGCCTTTCGGCATGGAGGCGCCGATCTCCCGGTATTTGGACGGGTCATGGAGGTATTCTACAATCTCGGCCAGATTTTCCTTGGCTTCATCCTCGCCGGCCACATCGGAGAATTTAATGCCCTCTGAAGATTTTACATAGACTCTGGCATTGCTTTTGCCTTTTCCAAACATCATGGCATTAGGGCCGCCTGCATTTTTCATCAGCCGTTTGGTCATGTACTGGCCCAGAGCGACGAAAATGACTACCGGCAGAATCCAGGTGAGCAGGAGAGAAAGGAGCGGATCAGTCTGCTCGATGATTTCACCGGTAAATTCCGCGCCGGAATCAAAAAGGCGCTGGGTTAAATCGGGATCGGGCATCATGCCTGTCTTATAGACGGTTGTATTGTCTTTGTCTGTGAAAAAAATCTGATTTTCTGTTTCCTGGACCTCCACCTGGCCGATATTGCCGTCCAGTGTCATAGACATGAAGGTGCCATAGTCTACTTCCTTCACCTGCCGCTGGGCCATCCAGGGCATTGCCAGGAAGTTGAATAAAAGAAGCAGAAGAAGCGCAACGCAGTAATAAAATATCAAAGGCTTTTTCGGGGTCTTCACTTCATTCATCGTTGTTCATCCTTTCTTATGATCTTTGCGCATTTCAGCGTATATAAAATTTATAGCAGTATTTAGACGTGCGCGCTACTGTCAATTATATACCTTTGTATTGACAAAAATGCGAAAATGTCAATGTCGGTTGGCAACCTGTGACGGATCGGGAAGTATTCTGTCTGAAAGCAGACGGCAGACGTGGTCGGCGAGGCTTTCCGGACGGAAGCGGTTTTGCTGGCATTGTTCGATGATTAAGCCCATAATTCCGTAGGAGGAGAATTGAAGCAGGATGTTCAGGTCGACGGCGGGAAGGGCGGAACCGGCAAATTTTTGCCGAAACAGTTCTTTGAGATAATCCCGCAGAGAACTGATAAACATTTTTTCGAATTCAGCCCGCCGGGGGCTGTTCAGCATTTTTTGGATCAGTTCCTGCTTGGTGAGAACATTGTTGATAATTTCACGAATGCCTTTTTCGGGATCCTTTTGAGCGGAGCTGTTCTTGACTGCGGTTTCGATGACTTGCTGCAGAGTCCATTCAATGACGCTCATAATATCCTGAAAATGATAATAGAACGTCTGTCTGCTGATCCCGCAGTAATCGGCCAGGGATGTAACGGTGATATCTTCTAATTTTTTATTCTGCAGCAGTTTCATGAAGTTGTCGGAAATCAGCTGTTTTGTGTCAGCGGGCATAGGGAGCCTCCTTTGATGGCGGTAGAATGATTGTATTTTAGCATAAAAACAAAAAAATGACAAACCGGCCGGCTTGTCATTTTTTTGTTTGAAAAAGAGGGTTAAAAGGAATAAGGCTAAAATCCTGCAAAGAGGTTTTCCATCCGTTCTTTATATATAATAAAGAAGATTGAATGGCTGGTATCATACAGCAGATATGTACCGCGGCAGGATTTTTACCAATAAAATAGATTTTGGCAAAGCTTTATCTGCCGATAAATCGGGTTAGTATTTTCGGCAAATAAAAAAGCAGCTGTACGGCTGCTTACATTCATCTGGTTGGGTTAATGCCATTTGACTGTATCCTATACACCGTAGGTCATATCTGAAAAATCAAGCAGTTCTCCTGACTTAAGTTCAACGCCTGACACGCCTTCCCAAATTACTTCAGTGGCTGTTGTGTCCGACTCCCTAATACAGTGACGGGATCGTTTCGGATTCTCACCGAATTCTCTTTTAATCTCTGAATGAGAACTTGATTTCTGTATTAAATTTACATTGTCACTATATCACGGATCACGGATGGTGTCAACATCATTTTGCACAAAAAAGAAGGAAAAATTTTGATGGCTTTTGCTGCTTGTATTTATTGCCAGGTGTACAAAAAAATAAACAGTTTTAGTGCAAAATTTTGTTGAAAAATTCTCGAAAGTATGAGAAAATAAACAAGGTTAGTTATTCTTTTAACGTACATATTTTTTGATGATCATCCGGCGCTGAAAAAAGGAATGTTCTGGCGGCTTCCCTTGACTTCACTGCTAAATGATGTTAAATTATATGTATTATTAAATAAATAACAAACCAACTGCCTGCAAATCTATTGTGAGAGTATGACAAACTACAGCTGTACTGCTGAAAGATGTTATGCAAAACCCACAAATCAGGAGGGCGGACGTTTATACGGCTGTCTCGGAAGAATGGACAGGCAGACTTCAGATGGAAAGGAGGGTCATATCTTTTTCAGTCTGACACAGATCTGATCCGCAGCGCGGGAAGAGCTGTTTTGATGATCCGGTAAAAATCGGGTCGGACACGCTAAAAACTACATTTATGTAGTGTTAGATAAAGCCGGCTTGAAGCTTATCAGAGAACGCTTTGCCGAAAAGGAACATGACAAAGGCTTCTGCCTGACAATGTTCCGGGAGAAGGTTCGGGGCAGCGGCAAGAGACAGTGGAAAGAGAAAGGAAACGAACCGGAATCCCCGCTGTCAGATAGTCATAAATAAAAAATTCGGGATTGATTCCGCAATTTGCATTTTATGAATATGACTGCCCTGCAAAGCTGCATAGTAAGCGAAGGATGATGAGTACAGCGGGTCGGCTTGCGCGAAAACCGCCTGAAATTTGTGCGGCAGAACGCGCGTGTAACCCATTAATCAAAAGTAAAGATGAGAAAAAGGAGTATTGAATGGAAACGAATGGATTACTTTACACACACGAAGAATTAGAGGCCGAGTACGCGAAACTGCAGGAAGTGGCTGAGAAAAAAGGTGCCAGCACTTGGCAGATGAGAGTAAAACAGCAGACTCCTCATTGTAAGTTTGGTGAGCAGGGTATCTGCTGCCGTATCTGTTCCATGGGTCCCTGCCGTATCACTCCTAAGGCTCCGAAGGGAATCTGCGGCTGTGACGCTCACGGTATTGTTGCCAGAAATTATCTTCGTTTTACAGCGGGTGGTTCTGCAACCCATTCTGATCACGGCCGTGAAATCTGCCATACTCTGCATGAGACATCCGCAGATGGCAACTACAAAGTGAAAGATCCTGAAAAACTGTTAAAGATCGCAAAAGAGTGGGATATTGAGACAGAAGGAAGAGACATCTACGACATTGCTCATGAAGTTGCTTATACCGGACTGATGGAATACGGCAAGCCTTTTGGTACTCAGAGATTCTTAAAGAGAGCGACAAAAGAAAGACAGGAGACATGGGAGAAGCAGGAGATCGCGCCCCGCGCAATCGACCGTGAAGTATCTCAGTCTATGCATATGACTCATATGGGATGTTCATCCCTGCCGGAAGCACTGATCAGACAGTCTCTGCGTGCTGGTCTGTCCGATGGATGGGGCGGTTCCATGATGGGGACAGAATTCTCCGATGTTATGTTCGGAACTCCCATGCCGATTGATACTGAGGCAAACCTGGGTGTTATTGATAAAGACTGCGTAAACATTGTTGTTCATGGCCATGATCCGTCTCTGTCCGAGATGATTGTAGAGTATGCTGAGAGCAAGGAAATGATTGATCTGGCAAAATCCTACGGCGCGAAGGGCATCAATGTAGTAGGCGTATGCTGTACCTCCAATGAGGTTGCAATGCGTCATGGTATCCCGATGGCCGGCAACTTCCTGCAGCAGGAAAACTGCGTTCTGACAGGCGCGATCGAAGCAGTGGTTGTAGACGTTCAGTGTATTTTCCCCGCTTTAGGGCCGCTGAGCAAATGCTTCCATACAAAGTTCATCACAACATCACCTGTTGCGCAGATGCCTGATTCTGAGTTTATCCGCTTCAATGTAGAGAACGCAGGCGAGAACGCAAAGGCGATTGTGACAGCAGCTGTTGAGAACTTTAAGAACAGAGATCAGGAATCTGTTTATATCCCTCAGCTGAGAAAGAAAGCAACTGTAGGTTTCTCCAACGAAGGTATTATCAGCCGCCTGGATACCGTTACCAACTCTCAGGTAGATGTAACCGGTACATTCCAGCCTCTGGTAGATTGTATTACTTCCGGCGTTCTTCGTGGTGCGGTAGCTATGGTAGGCTGCAACAACCCGAAGGTTCGTGCTGACTTTGCTCATATTGAGCTGATGAAGAAGTTAATTAAAAACGATATCATTCTGGTATTATCCGGATGTTCTGCACAGGCAGCAGCAAAGGCCGGCCTGATGAGCAAGGAAGCAAAAGAACTTTGCGGCGATGGTCTGAAGAGAGTATGTGAACTGGCAGATATTCCTCCTGTATTACATATGGGTTCCTGTGTTGATATCAGCCGTATGATGATTCTGGTAAATGAAGTGGCAAAACAGTGGGGCATTGATGTTCCTCAGCTCCCTGTAGTGGGCTGCGCGCCTGAGTGGATGTCTGAGAAGGCTGTATCCATCGGTAACTACGTAGTGGCAACCGGCATTGATACATTCCTGGGCGTTATCCCTTATACAGAAGGCTCTGATGTGGTAACGAACCTGCTGACAGACGGCATCAAAGACTGGGTAGGCGCATGCTACACCTTCGAGACAGATATCGAGAAGCTGGGCGATGCGATGATCCAGAGAATTGAAGAGAAGAGAGCAGCATTAGGAATCTAATCTTAATAATTAGAAACAGAGGTCATGTATCATGAAAATTGCGGTAACTGGAAAAGGCGGCGTAGGAAAGACAACATTTGCTTCCATTCTGGCCAGACTGTATGCGGAAGAAGGAAAAAGCGTATTGGCTGTGGATGTGGATCCCGATGCAAATCTGGGATTGGCGCTGGGATTTTCTGAGGAAGAGGTGGACAGTATCACACCTATTTCTGACATGAAAAATCTGGTGCAGGAACGGACAAATGCGTCGCCCGACGGGAGATTTTTCAAGATCAACCCGAAGGTGGACGATATCCCTGACAAGTACGCAAAGACCCATGACGGCGTCAAGATGCTGGTGCTGGGTACAGTGGATACGGCCGGCGGCGGCTGTGTGTGTCCGGAACACGCGATTCTGAAGCGTCTGATCTCCCACCTGGTGCTTCACAGTGATGATGTGGTCATCATGGATATGGAAGCCGGTCTGGAACATCTGGGCCGGGGAACCGCTGAAAACATGGAGCAGTTTGTGGTTGTGATTGAGCCTGGCGCCCGCAGCGTTCAGACCTATAAAAATGTGAAGCGGCTGGCGACCCAGCTGGGCATTAAGCAGGTCAGAGTCGTGGCAAATAAGGTGCGGAATGCGGAGGATGAGGCTTATATCCTGCAGCGGATTCCCAAGGAGGATTTTCTGGGCTTCATGCATTACAATCAGGAAGTGATTGACGCGGACCGTCAGGGAAAAGCTCCTTATGATTTCAGTCAGACCGCGATTGATGAGGTGCGTGCCATCAAAGAACGCTTAGAGAAATAATGAAATCCATTATAAAGTTGGAGGTAAAATCGTGACATTAATTAGTAGAGTATTCAGCGGTGCTGATCAGTGGTATGAGCAGGCTACAAAAAGCGTAGAAGACGCGATTGCAAAATATGGCGCAGACCAGGCAGTGTCTCTTCCCGACACAGCTTACAGCTTACCTTGTATTTACGCGATGCTGGGCATTAAGGTAGGCACTCTGGCAGAGATGAAGGCGGTTCTGGAAGGACAGATCAAAGATCTGATGACCAGAAATCCCCGTGTAAAGGACGTTTTCACATCCGGTATCGGCTCCGCTCTGTGCTGCGAAATTATCGAGACATGCAAATATATCGAAGGAAAGCCCTATGAGGAGCCTATCCACGGCCATCTGTCCGACGCGGAAATCCGTGAGATCGGTCTGCCCCTGGTAGTAGATGATATCCCCGGCGTGGCGGTTATCATCGGCGGCGCTCCCTCCGCTGAGGAAGCAAAGACTCTGGTAAAGGGATACCAGAGCAAAGGTATCATGGTATTCATGGTAGGCGAT
>CAJFOT010000060.1 GCA_904397815.1 Candidatus Paralachnospira sangeri | reverse complement strand
TAACGTAAAAAATACAGGCCGCGGAAATTATATGGAATGGTATGACCAGTACGGCAACTGGAGCACATATAACAGCAGCAGCGCCGCGACAGACGATCAGTTCCAGTTATCCTTCTGTCTGGCAGAAGAAATTTCCACAGAACCGGAGGAACCGGCAGCAGAAGGGTTGGAGGTAGAGGCCTCTCCCAAGAGCGGCGCCAGCGTGGAAGCAGGACAGGAGATCACCCTGACTGCGGCGGAAGGAGCGGAGATTTACTATACTCTGTCTTCAGAAGGCGCAGAGCCGGAAGATCCGGATGTAACGGACGGGGAACAAAAATATACAGGGCCGATCATTGTGGAGAAAACACCGGAAGCGGATAAACCGCTGATCATCAAGGCAGTGGCCCATATTCCTGCCAGCGGTGAGGAGGCTGCCCGAACCGGCGAAGTGTTTACCTTTACCTATAAAGCGCCGATGGAACTGGGGGATTATCAGCTGTATTTCGGCCAGCTCCACGCTCACACCAATCTGTCTGACGGCACCGGTACGGTGGAACAGGCTTTTGATCATGCCTCTAAAGTAGAGAATCTGGATTTCCTGGCGCTTACTGATCATTCTAATTCATTCGATAATGACGGAGAAGTGCATCTGGGCGACGCAAATGCTGAGGAGCTGAGTGCTGAATGGCATGAAGGACGTCAGGGCGCCCGTGATATCACTGCCAGGGAAAACGGCACCTTTGTGGGCCTGTACGGTTTTGAGATGACCTGGTCAGGCGGCGCGCCGGGACATATTAATACATTTAATTCAGAGGGTTTTGAGAGCCGCAACTATGCGCCCTATAAAAAGGGAGACAATTATGAAGTTCTTCAGGCATATTACGATACGCTGAATGAAAATCCTGAGACGATCTCTCAGTTTAACCATCCCGGCGATACTTTCGGCGACTTTATGGATTTCTCCCTGTATGATCCGGTGGTGGACAATCAGATTACTCTGATCGAAGTAGGAAACGGCGAGGGCGCCATCGGCAGCAGCGGATATTTCCCGTCCTACAGCTATTACACCAGAGCGCTGGACAAGGGATGGCATGTGGCTCCTACCAATAACCAGGATAACCATAAGGGAAACTGGGGCGATTCCAATACAGCCCGCAGTGTGGTGCTGGCGACAGAACTGTCAGAGGAAGCAATCTATGACGCCATGAAAAATTACCGGGTATATGCCACAGAGGACAATGATCTTTCCATCCTCTATGCGCTGAACGGAAATGCCATGGGATCTATTCTGGGCGATCAGGAATCTGTGAATATTACAGTTTCTATCCAGGATCCCTCTGACACAGAGGGCAGCACAAAGGTGGAGGTGATCGTAAACGGCGGACAGACTCTGGCAGATCAGACCTTTGAGGGAGGCTCCGCAGATCTGAGCTTTGAAAATCTGCCGGCTACTTATGGATATTATTATCTGCGGGTAACCCAGGCGGATAAAAATATTGCCGTGACAGCTCCTGTATGGGTAGGGGAAAGTATGAATGCCGGAATCTCCAAGACAGCCAGCGATATCGCGCTGCCGATCAAGGGAGATACCATACAGGTCTCCAGCCAGATTTACAACAATGCGAGCAGTGATATGACGATCACTTCACTGACCTATACCATGGAAGGACAGACAGAGCCTTTCCATACTGCAGATATATCCACGATCGGGAATAACGGCGTTGTAGCAGCCAGAGCTTCCTATTCTTACAGTTTTCCTTATACAGTGGATCAGGCCGGCGGCTTCAATATCAATGTACAGATGAAAGCTATGATCGGCGGGGAAGAGTTTACCTTTACCGATGTGCTGAAACTGAGCGTGTCAGACCCGGCGATTGCCACCCAGGTATTGATTGACGGTACCCATTATAATGATTATGTCAATGGATATTATTCCGGAAATATGACAAATTTCATCAATATGGGTACAGCGGATAACATTCAGGTGCGGATCGCTCAGCCGGGTGAGGAGATTACGGCAGAGACACTGGAGAATATAGCTCTGTTTGTGATCTCAGCACCCCTGAAATATACCAGCGACTATACCGGAGACGCACAGCCCAGCGTGTTTGAAGATTCCTTTATCAAGACAGTAAAAGAGTATGTGGAGAACGGCGGCACAGTGATCGTATGCGGTCTGGCAGATTATCAGGATGCAAACAGCGGCCTGCCCTATACCACTTATGAGCAGGTGAATAAGCTTCTGAGCGGAATCGGTTCTACCATGAAGGTCAATGATGATGAGCTGATCGATCAGACTGAACACGGCGGACAGCCTTACCGGCTTTACTTCGATGATTTCCATACAGACAGCAGTGATCCTGTGGTACAGCAGGTACTGGCAGGCGTTGCAGATTCCGGTCTGGATTACAGCTCTTACTCCGGCTGCTCTGTGGATGTGGGCAATGGTGAGGCGATCGTCTACGGACATGATACCACTTATTCCATCAACAGCAAAGCGCCCGCTCAGGGGCACAGCAAACCCACAGCAAGCTATAGCGATCCCTACAGCCCGGATATGGCAGTGGTGCAGAAGGGCGATGTAGTGGCCATGGCCACAGAGGCAGTAGGAAATGGAAGGGTATTCCTGTCCGGTACTGTATTCTGCTCCAATTTCGAGGTGGCAGCAGAGGATCAGGTAAGCTATTCCAATGGTATTATTGCCCAGAATATCCTCCATATGGTGCAAAAAGAGCCGGAAATCAGCACCATCGAAGAGGCCAGAAAGGGCGCTGAAGGACAGGTATTTACTGTGGTCGGAACAGTGGCCAACGGTACAGCCGAAAGTGGAAATGCGTTCTTCAATACAATTTACATTCAGGATGAACAGGGAAATGGCATCAATGTATTCCCGATTGATGATAATACGATCCGCCGGGGAGACCGGGTACAGGTAACCGGCACAGTCAGCGCGTACATTGGTGACTGCCAGCTGTCGGCAATCGATGTCATTGTCCTGGATGAAACCGGTGAAGTGGTTATCACAGATATGACGACAAAAGAGGCCAACGACTACGAGACAAACTTCGGCAGACTGGTCAGAGTAAAGGGTACTGTGCAGAGCGTGAGAATGGCCGGCGGTCTGGTAGACAGCATTGAAGTGCTGGATGACAGCGGGGAGAGCTGCCGGGTATTTATCGATGGCTATATCGGTTATTCTGATGAGTCATCTCAGAAACTGGAAGATTTTGTGACCGAGGGCGCCTATATCAGCGCGGTAGGATTTGTATCCCACGATGCGGAAGGCAACCGGCTCCGTGTCCGTGACCGTTCAGAGATCATGATAGCGTCAGCGGATGCCGGAAATCCGGATGATGAAGAGGAAACCCCTGAGACGCCGGAGGACTCCGGAGAGACCCAGGAAACACCGGAGGGCTCCGGGGAGACCCAGGAAACACCGGAAGGTTCCGGAGAAACGCAGGAAACACCGGAGGGGACCGGCGGAAATGAAGAGAATCCGGGCACGTCCGGAGATGCGGGAGATAATGATGACCACGGCGGCGCCGGCACAGGCAGCGGCTCCGGAGATCATCAGAATAATGGCGTAAATTCAGGCAGCACTGTGAATACAGGCAGCACAAATGTTTCAGGTACAGCCGGCGGTTCCGGACAGGCGGCAGCAGGAGCAGCAACGACCGGAGGGGCTGATACCGGGGATGAAGCAAATCCGGCATTATGGCTCGTTCTCCTGCTGGCTGCCGGCAGCGCGGCGGCAGCAGCCTTTATGATCACAAAGAAAAAATCAAATGACTGACAGCTCAACTGACCGCTAAACTGTCAGTCGGGCAGAGGAAACCGGGAGACGGTTGAGCAGAGAGCAGAGAATATGTTATCATACAGCCATCAGATGAAAGCGAGGAGCGAATATTTATGGAAAAAAAGACATTTGGAAGTATGATAGCGGAACTGCGCAGAGAAAAGGGAATGACCCAGGCTGAACTGGCTGCTAAAATGGGCGTCACAGATAAAGCAGTGTCAAAGTGGGAAAGAGATTTATCCTTCCCTGATGTGAACACGATTCCCAAACTGGCGGGGTTATTTCATGTGACGGTCGATGAACTGATGAAGGTTAAAACAGATACAAAAGAAGATATCCCGAATAAGGATATCTCAGGAATGGTAGATCTGGCACTGAAAGGCGTATCCCTGGCAATGGGAATTGCGGTTGTGGTTTTATCCCTTATCAATGAAATCGAAACCAGACATGCAGTCAGTATGCTGGGAATCGGCCTGGCCTGTCTGGCGATTACACAATTTTCTTCAAAGAAAGATGAAGACAGGTGATGCGGGAAACCGGATCATTCCGATCGATTTTTCAAAACGTTTGAATATTTATAACAGAGTCCGTAAAGCCTGGCAAGTTTTACGGGCTTTGTTTTTATCGCAAAAACCAGTGTGCTGTGGTACAATGGTCTGAAGGAACAAAATGCAGATGAAAGATGACAAAGGAAACGATTGAGCCGGGAGAATTATATGCAGTTACCATATTCTGACAGACTGGATATTGCCCATTTTTCCAGATTATTTGATAACAAGAGTGAGTGTTACAAATTGTTCTGGTTTCAGGCAATCGCGCGGAAAATCAAAGAAGGGCACGAAATAATTACATTTGAAGCATTGATTAATGAAATGATCGCAGACGCATGGTATATGGTTTCGGAATATCGTTTGAATCTGGGGCCTAATGACACACTGGAGCGAGTGGTTAAGCGGCTGAGTGAGATCAGCCATATGAAATCCTGTGAGAAAAAAGAAGTGATTCTGGAATATCTGGCATACTGTGAGGATAAAGAAATTATTGCCATGAAACGGACGTTATCGCTGAATGTTCCGTATCGTCTGCAGGCTCCTTTCATGGAGTCTATGAAAGGGAAAGAGTGGAACCGATCCGGAAAGGATCTTGCGGCGAGGATCAACCAGGAGCAGCGGCTGATGTACTATTTTTTGCAGTTCCATGGCCTGAATACTCAAATTCAAATACAGAAAGAATGGGCAGATTATATCAGGCGGAATTACGAAATCATACAGGGATGGGTAGAATTCAATCTGATTCAATATCTGCAGAAAAGAAATCCCAGTGTTCCGGGAATCGTGGACAAGCTCTGTCCTCCGAAGGAACGGAATCTTGAAAAAGTGAAAAAATATTGGAAAATGATTGTTGCCATAAAACCTGTCTGCGACATCTATGGAGAAAAACCACTGAATGAAAAAAATCTCTCGATTGATCATTTTGTACCCTGGTCTTATGTGGCCCACGATGAATTGTGGAATCTGACGCCGACAACCCGAAGTATTAACAGCAGCAAAAGCAACAGCCTTCCGGACTGGAATATTTATTTTCCATTGCTGTGTAAAAACGAATATTTATCTTATAAAGTGATGTGGGAATATCCTAAAATACATGAGGCGTTTGAGAAATGTGCCAGAGAGCATCTGAATAACCAGGAGATCAGACAGAAACTGTATCAGTGGGGGTTGTCGGAAAGTGAGTTTTCGAAGCGGCTGAAAGAAGTGATTCTTCCGGTCTATCAGTCGGCAAAAAGTATGGGTTTTTCCAATTGGAGCTTGAAGGGGTGTGATTATGGATGAGTATTATGAAATAAATGCGAAAGGATATGTGGCAGAAACTTTTTTCGCCGACATGTCAGAACAGTATCGGAGATTTCTCCCCTTGCTGAAAGCGCAGGCGAGAATCCTTGATGTGGGAAGCGGCAGCGGGCGCGACGCGTGTTATTTTCAAAAGCGGGGTTATCAGGTAACAGCGCTGGAACCGTCAAAAAATCTTTGCAGAGAAATCCGAAAGGTTTTTCCGGGAAAAATCGTATGTTCCGATATTCAGAGTTATCAGCCGGATGAGGGGTATGACGGAATCTGGGCCTGCGCGTCATTTCTTCATCTGCGGCAAAAAGAAGTGCTTCGTTTTTTTGAAAGAATTGAGGTGTATCTGAATGACAATGGGATTGTATATCTTTCCGGGAAAAACGGAATTGCTACAGGAGAAGGGAAAGACGGACGCTATTTTCTGGAATTTACCGAGGAATTGATGAAAAAGATATCAGCGGTCAATGACAGGGTGGAGATGGAGGAATTGTGGTATACAGGAGATGTGAGCGGGAGAAAAGGGTTTCGGTGGATGAATGTGATATTCAGGATGGTTAAGTAAATGCAGTCAGGAAAACTTCGGAATTGATTATCCGGGAAACAGCAAAAGTATTGTGATTTTTTGTCAGGGAAGCGGCGCTAATACTTATGATAATCGCAGGGAAATTGACGGGAAACGATTCAATTATTTCGATTTATTTGCAGACGAATTCTGCAAACTTATATTTATGGGCGTCAGTGAAGGAAGTACACTTATTCCATTTGCCGCAAAAGAATGCAGCGAAGTCGCGGGCTTATTGCTGCTGGGGTTCTCATATGAAAATATGAGGGAGCCCCTTAACTGGCAGTTGAGTGGAGGCAGTTCTATAATAAATATGTGCAAGTATTTTGGATGTTCGCCAAAAGGTTATATTGACAGAGCGGATTTCATTTTAGATCAGTATAATATTCGGCCCTCCCTTTTTTCTGATATCAAATTTGAAGATTTAGATTTAGATGGGATGGGAAGATAACGGAGAAAGATTTTGCACTCCAATTGTCAGACTACAAAAAGCAGGTATTTCAGGCAATAGAGGACAATGATGATGAATGGTTAAGAAATCATTATCCGGTTCAAATAACTTCAAAGTGGTGTAAAGAGCATTTTGCATTACCTGCTGTATCATCAGCTGTATGCTCGCTCACAATACCAATATATATCTTTCAAAGGGAAGATGATGCGAATATACCAATTAGTGATATTGAAAAAATGCGTAAAGATTTTGATAAGACGGGAAGGGACAATTTGTATATATTTACTTTTTTGCGCCATGACCATGATCTGAATTTTTTAGACTATATTTTTGCTGGAACCGTATCAGAAGGGCTGCAATGTGTGTTTGATAAGGCACAGCTAATTTAGTAACTTGCTGAATGAATTCGCAAATATTATTCAGCGCAAATTTTATGGCATATATCTTACCGGAGGGAGGATTGCATATGGATTTTCCTTTTTATGATTCGCCTAATACAGCTGTAATAGTCTGCTGTCATATTACAGATGGTGGAAAACCAATTCTGTATGTTTCGCATGACGAAGATGATGGAATGTGGCAATTTCTATGTGGTTCCGTACATGAAACAGACGAAGCAAGGCTGGTATCTTTAAAATATATTTATGATTTGGATCATTCTGTTGGTATTCTGAGAGATATGCCATACGGCTATTATGCGGAAAGAAACACACAGGATGATAATTGGGTTGTGAAAAAAAGATAAATTTCCATATAAATGTTTCGGGGGAAATGCAGAATGTTTTCGTATGAAGAAATACAGAAATATACCGAAACGGATATTCGTATTTACAAGTATATTATTTCTAATTCGGATAAAATTCAGTATATGACCATTCGGGAACTGGCGAATGAAATACAGGTATCTACTTCCACAATACTGCGTTTTTGCAGTAAAAATAATTTTGAAGGATACTCTGAATTTAAAGATGCACTGAAAAAAGAAATCACTTTGCAGAGCCCGCGTCCGCCAATGGAGGATTTACAGGAGCTTTCTGATTTTTTTGCAAGAGCCAATTCCAGTGCCTTTGAAGAAAAACTGTTGTTTGCGATTGACGTTCTCAGAAAAGCTGATCTGATCATTTTCATCGGGATGGGGTCATCCGGTACATTGGCAAAGTATGGGGCAAGATATTTTTCTAATATGGGTCACTTTGCCGTGGGGCTGGAAGATGCGCTTTACCCCATAGAATCGTTTCAATGGAAGAATACTGCTGTTATGGCCTTCTCAGAAAGCGGCGAAACCGAAAGACTGATTGAGGCAGTCCATCAGTTCAGAAAGAAGAATTGCTGTGTGCTAAGCATCACCAATTCACCATTATCAACTTTAGCCAGATTATCTGACTGGAATTTTTCCTATAACTTAAACACCAGGCGCATTAACGGCGGATATAATGGCACCACCCAGGTTCCGGTGATTTTTGTTATCGAAACGCTTGCAAAAAGATTATGAAAGAAACAGCCTGTTACTTGCTGTGTAACAGGTTTTTTTCTAACATAATACCGGGGGTGATATCATGACTGAATTGGAAAAATGTCTGGCGGGAGAATACTACAACTGCCATGATAAAATTTTTCTGGACTTTAAAAGCCATGCGAGAACATTGCTGCAAAAATATAATGCGCTTGCATACGAAGAAATGGAGTTAAAGAGAAGTATTCTGAAGGAACTGTTTGGAGGAATCGGCACCCAAGTATCTGTTGCACCGCCATTTTTATGTGATTATGGGTGCAATATCTATATAGGCAATAACGTGTCTGTGAATATGAATTGTACTTTTGTAGACTGCAACAGAATTGTGATTGGCGACGATGTGCTGATTGCTTCAAATGTGCAGCTTTATACGGCGACGCACCCAGTTGAGCTTGCAGAACGGTATGTGATAAATCCGGAAACAGGACAATTACACAGACGCACCTGCGCATTGCCGATCAAAATTGGAAATGGCTGCTGGCTGGGCGGAGGTGTTATTGTTCTTCCCGGTGTGACAATAGGTGATGGATCGGTGATAGGAGCCGGAAGCGTTGTGACAAAAGATATCCCGCAAAATTCACTGGCAGTGGGCAACCCATGCCATGTGATCCGAAAGATAAACGGGGAAGACAGCGTTGTTATTTGAGAAGCCGGGGAGTATAATATCTTCAAAATAAAAAATCCGGGGGTTGAGGATTCATATGAAATGGCTTCGTATGGTCCGGGATATATATTCTGACAGCGTATTTGGCTGTCCGGTTTTATGGCGCCAGGGTGCTCCATATGAAAAAAGGGAATATGGTCTAACATTTTCAGGAAGAAACGCGGCTGCAGGCAGAGGGGCTCACAAGCGCCGTATTTGCCCTTCTGCATGTGACAGCCGCAGCAGGAGCCGCAGATTTTATCTGGAAATTTCTGTATTCTTTTGTGCTGGCGGTTCTTTTGTGCCGGTTTAAGCGTCAAACGGGAGATCTGTCTGCTTCTGCGGCCTTTCACGGAATGTGGAATTTTGTTTTTATGGGAATCCTTTCTCTGGGAACTGCAGAAAGCTCTGCGGCGCTTGTCAGCTATATAGCGGAAAGTCAGGCCTATCAGGCAATTCCCCTGGCGTTGTGCGTGGGATTATGGGGGTTGCTGTTTTGGAGAAAAAGGGGCTGTTGGGTACTGAAACCCTACACTTATATATTAGGAGGGAGATGAATTGATATGAAAAAGAAAATATTCATATTATTATCTGTTGTACTGATTCTGCTCATAGGTGTTGCTGTGTGGTATCATGTCCCAATCGACCTGATGAATTTAGACCCGAATGAAGTTATGGAAATTGTTGTTTTTAACGGCAACAGCGGAAATACGGCACACATTGAAGAAAAAGAACAAATTCAGTATATTATTGATAATTTGAATGACGTTGAAGTAAAGCGGTCAAAATTGTCCGTTGGATATGCTGGGTATCGTTTTAAAATAACGATTTATCTGTCTGATGGCAATGAGGCAGATGGTTGGAATCATTTTATTATTAACTCAGATGATACAATCAGAAAAGACCCGTTTTTCTATTCCGTAACAAAGGGAAAAATTGATTACAGCTATATAGAAAGTATTGTAGAATAATGAAACTTCCCATTTATCGCGCTGTTCCATCATCGGGTCAACCTGACCCGAACGTTCAAAATTTTTTATGCCCGGATACCGGGAGTTTTTTTGTTTTCAAAGGCATGATTGCCCGTTCACAGAACCCCTATAATTAACATCCACAAAAAGTTCAAAAAATTGGCACTCTCCTCTTGTTAGCTGCGATTGGTTTTTGTCTGGTATTATCAAGTACCGCAGAGCCTTACTTTCAAAGATTCTGCGGCAATTTATGTTTTTATCTGGGGGCGCCTTAATTCATCAATTTGCGGAAATGGTGTAAAAATTGGTGCAGTTCACCGCTCTTTATCAATAAGGCAGCTTATGGCTAAGTAAACGCTATTTGAAAGAACATAAGAAAGCGGTTTATGTTACTCTGCTTACAAGTGGCAGGCTGAATAGTTATCTTGCAGATATAGAAGAACCGACACAAAAATGCTTTGAAAGGATTGTAGAATTGAATTCACATAAAGAGGAGAGATTTTCGTTAAATGCTTGACTGTAAACCTTGTTGATAGCTTATTATTAAGTAAAATAGAGCTGCTGGAAAGGGGATGCATAACATGACGATAAAAGACGCAGAAGAACGAACAGGTTTATCCCGTTCTAATATTCGTTTTTATGAAAAGGAAAAACTCATTGAGCCTTTGAGAAATGAAAGTAATGGTTATAGAGATTATTCTGAAAATGATGTGGAAAATATAAAGAAGATTGCATATCTGCGTACATTGGGAATTTCTATTGAGGATATACGAAATATTATATCCGAAAAAACAACATTGCAGGAAACGCTGGAGAAGCAGAATGAAATATTAAAAAGTCAGATTACTGATTTGAATAAGGCAAAACTCATGTGCGAAAAAATGCTGGATGAAGAAAGTATTAGTTATGAGAAATTACAGGTAGAACAATATGTAACAGATTTGTGTGACTATTGGAAAGATAATCAAACTATTTTCAAACTGGATTCAGTCAGCTTTTTGTATATATAGGGAAGTATGCTTACCTGGACAACAATTACCGCACTATGTCTGATTATTGGGGTTTTGTCTTATTCTAAGCTGCCGGCAGAAATTCCGGTACAATGGAGTAAAGGAGCGGCAACATCCCTGGTTAATAAAAACTGGATTTTTATT
>CAJFOT010000059.1 GCA_904397815.1 Candidatus Paralachnospira sangeri | reverse complement strand
GAGCCGCGGCAGAATGCTGTGTCCGGACAGCCCTGCCCCTTAACGTCCATGTGGAGGCCTGATTATAAATTCTTAGCGGGCAGGCAGGCCCTTTTTCGGTCCTGGAAAAGGGCCTGCCTGGCTGCTTAGAATTTATTCGGGCCGGGAACAAAGGCGTTAAGGGGCAGGGCTGTCCGGACACAGCATTCTGCTGCGGCTCTTGATGCCGTCCGGGCTGTGCAAGTCCCCTTGAACGAAAATACATACCATAAACTGATTCATACGCATTTATAAAAATTTTCGAAATATTCCTTGAAATATATCGAAATTTAGGTTACTATCATTTTATATCATGAAAACGGTCATCTGACCAAGGAGGATTCGTATGAAAAAAGTATTGAGCCTGATGCTGGCGCTGATGTTGGCGCTTTCTATGCTGACAGGGTGCGGTTCTTCGGACAGCGGCGAGACTGCTGCCGGGGATGGAGCAGAAACTACAGTAGCTGCCAATGAAGATACAGAAGCGGCTGACAACGGTGAAGAGGGAACCGGCGAAGGTGTGATGCCGGCGATCGCCAAAGAGGATATTAAGGTCGGTGTGATTCATCTGTCTGATCCGGCGGAAGGATCCGGATATACCTATACTCACGACCAGGGCATTATCGGCATGCAGCAGAATCTGGGGCTTTCTGACGATCAGATCATCAGAAAGAACAGCGTGGACGACACCAATGTTTCGGAAATTGATACAGCGATCAGAGAGTGTATCGAGGAAGGATGCAATATTATTTTTGCTACCAGCTGGGGCTATATGGATACCTGCGAGGCTTTAGCGGAGGAATATCCGGATGTAATCTTTTCTCATGCTACAGGCTATAAATCAAATGGCGTGAATTTCAACAATTATTTCGGCAGAATTTATCAGGCCAGATATTTAAGCGGCATTGCGGCAGGATTAAAGACTGAAACCAATAAGATCGGCTATGTGGCTGCGATGGGTCAGGATAATTCCGAGGTGACCGGCGGCTGCGATGCATTTGCGATGGGCGTTTATTCTGTGAATCCGGATGCGGAAGTATATGTGAAAGTAACCAACAGCTGGTATGATCCGGAAGGTGAGAAACAGGCAGCAGATGCACTGCTGGCAGAAGGATGTGATGTGATCGGACAGCATTGTGACACGCCGAATCCTCAGCTGGCGGCGGAAGAGCAGGGCGTATGGGGCGTCGGATACAATTCTGACATGTCCAAGGACGCGCCGGGCGCTGTCCTGACTTCTGTGGTGTGGGATTGGTCCGTATATTATACAAAAGCTGTTGAGAGTGTCATTAATGGAACCTGGACAGGGGAAAATTATTATGAAGGTCTTGCGGAAGGCCTGGTGGACATTTCACCGCTGTCTGATCTGTGCGCGGAGGGTACAGAAGAAAAAATCAACGAGGCGAAGGAAAAAATGCTTTCCGGCGAATGGGATGTATTCAGCGGCCTGATTGAGACCAATGAAGGCGAAGTGGTCTGCGAAGAAGGACAGACACTGGATGACGCAACGATCACAGGCGGCATCAACTGGTATTATAAAAATGTAGTGGTAAAATAAAACATATGGACAAGGCTGTCTCTTGATAGACATAGAGGGACAGCCTTATTTTTCAGGGACGCCGGGTGCGTCCCCGTCATTTTCCTGTGTCCCCGTCATCTTCGGGGACATATTATGAAAGGATGGTTTGATTCATGTCCCAGTCTCTGGAACGCAAAAACGCAATAGAATGCAGAGGAATCACAAAAAGCTTCGGAACAGTTCTGGCAAATGACCATATCGATCTGACTGTACGGTATGGCGAAGTGCTGGCGCTGCTGGGTGAGAATGGTTCCGGAAAAACCACCCTGATGAATATGCTCTCAGGGATTTATCATCCTGATGAGGGTTCCATTCTCATCGGAGGAAAAGAGACCGTTATTCATTCCCCTGTGGATGCCATGTCACTGGGGATCGGAATGATTTATCAGCATTTTAAGCTGGTAGATGTTTTTACCGCCATGGACAATATTGTCCTTGGAACAAAAGAAAAACGGCTGAGTCAGAAGGCGCTGAAGGATAAAATTACAGGGATCTGCCAGTCTTTCGGTCTGGAAATCGATCCGGAAAAACGAGTCTATGAAATGTCTGTCAGTGAAAAACAGACAGTAGAGATATTAAAGGTGCTGTACAGAGGAGCACAGATTCTGATTCTGGATGAGCCGACAGCGGTGCTGACGCCTCAGGAGACGGAAAGACTGTTTGCGATTTTAAGAAAAATGAAGGAACAGGGCTGCGCCATTATTATTATTACCCACAAGCTGAATGAGGTGCTGGAGATCAGTGACCGGGTGACGATTCTCAGAAAGGGAAAGAGCATCGACACGGTGCAGACTGCCCAGGCTGATGAAAAAATGCTGACGGAACTGATGGTGGGACAGGCAGTCAGTCTGGAAATTGAGCGGCCTCTGATAGAGGAAAAACAGCCGATTCTGAAAGTGGTAGACCTGACAGTTACCCGTCCTGACGGCAGTGTGGCGATTGATGATATTTCCTTTGAGATCAGACGGGGAGAGATTCTGGGCGTGGCCGGTGTGGCCGGCAGCGGTCAGAAGGAGCTGTGCGAGGCAATCGCGGGTCTGATGAAGATTAATAAAGGCGCAATCCTTTATGAGAAGGAAAACATCATTGGAAAAACACCGGCGGAAATCATTAAGATGGGTATCAGCATGAGTTTTGTACCGGAGGACCGGCTGGGTATGGGGCTGGTGGCATCTATGGGTATGGTGGAAAATATGCTGCTGAAAACTTACCGGAACAGCAGGGGACCTTTTGTGGACCGGCGGCCTGCCAGAGAAATGGCGGAGAATCTGGTGGACAAGCTGGGTATTGTAACCCCAGGTGTCAATACTCCGGTTCGTCTGATGTCAGGAGGAAATGTTCAGAAGGTTCTTCTGGGAAGAGAGATTGAATCCAAGCCTAATCTGCTGATTACAGCATATCCGGTGCGGGGGCTGGATATTCATTCATCTTATACAATATATGATCTGCTGAACGAACAGAAAAAGCAGAATGTAGCGGTAATTTTTATCGGTGAGGATCTGGATGTGTTACTTGAGCTGTCCGATGTGATTATGGTGCTGAGCCACGGGCGGATCACAGGATTTCTGGATGCGAGAAAAGCGACGAAAGAGCAGGTGGGACTGTATATGACAGGCGCTGTAAAACAGGAGGTGGGGGCATGAGTCAGAATCATCACAATGACAGAGAACCGATATTTCGGATGGTAAAGAGAGCAGAGCTGCCTGACCGGCAGATTACGCTGCTGCGGCTGTCAGCTTTGATACTGGCACTGGCGGCTGGCGGACTGTTCATCCTTAGTGTTGGATATAATCCTTTTCTGATTTACGGAACCATCCTGTCCGGCGCTCTGAGAAGCCCTATGGCGATTCAGGCGACGGTGAAAATTATTGTTCCGCTGCTGATTACATCATTGGGGGTTACCCTGGCCTTTAAGATGCGGTTCTGGAATATTGGCGCGGAAGGACAGATTATTATGGGCGCGGTCTTTGCCTCCTATTTTGCTCTGTTTCACGCAGATTGGAACCATTGGGTACTGATTGTAGTCATGGCGGCAGCCGGCATGATCGGCGGCGGGCTCTGGGGGCTGCTGCCGGCCTGGTTTAAGGCAAATTATGGAACCAATGAGACTCTATTTACATTAATGCTGAATTACATTGCACTCCATATTGTATCCTGGCTCCAGGATGGCCCATGGCGTGATCCTGGCTCTCAGGGATTCGCGAAAATTGCCCGTTTTGATAAAAACGCTTCTCTGGATAAGGTGCTGGGGGTTCATTTCGGCTGGATGATTGCTCTGGCGCTGATTGTGATTGTTTATGTTTACCTGCGCTATACCAAGCAGGGATATGAGATCAGTGTCGTGGGAGAGAGCCAGGAAACTGCCAGATATGCAGGTATGAATGTGAAAAAAGTGCTGCTGCGGACGATGATGCTCAGCGGCGCTGTCTGCGGCCTATGCGGTATGATTCAGGCAACCGGCTCTGATATCACTTTAACCACAGGCGTGACCGGCGGCGTAGGATTCACAGCGATAATTGTGGCCTGGCTGTCCCAGCTGAACCCTGTTACCATTCTGATTGTTTCAGTATTGTTCGGTATTCTGGAGAAGGGAAGCAGTGTGGTGCAGTCCAGTTTCGGCCTGTCAACAGACTGTGCTGATGTGCTCCAGGGTATTATTCTGTTTTTTGTGCTGGGGTGTGAATTTTTTATCCGTTATCGCCTGGTACGAAGAAAGAAGAGGGCAGAAGATCGTGGAGAAGGAGGTGGAAGATAATGGACTTTATTATTAATTTTCTGGTTGCGGCTGTCGCTGCGGGAACGCCGCTGCTGTTTGGTACGCTGGGTGAAATTATGAATGAAAGAGTAGGGCACCTGAATCTGGGTGTGGAAGGAATGATGTCCATCGGTGCCTGTGCCGGTTTTCTGGCGGGATATCATACGGACAATTTTATTATCGCTCTGGCTGCTTCTTTTATCGCCGCAGCGCTGAGCGCCTTGATTTATGCCCTGCTGACGGTTACCCTGATGGCGAATCAGAACGTGACTGGTCTGACACTGACCATATTCGGAATCGGCCTGTCAAATTTTATAGGGATTTGGGCCCTGGAACGGTCTGAGACAGGTACACTGAAGCTGCCGGAGATGATCACAGCTCAGATGCGGAATATCAGTATCCCGGGACTCAGCGATATTCCAGTGATTGGACCGCTGCTGTTTTCCTACAGTCCTTTTGTTTATATCGGAATCATCATCGCCATCGTACTGGCGTTTTATCTGAATAAAATAAAATCCGGACTGAATCTTCAGGCGATTGGTCATAACCCCGGAGCAGCTGATGCGGCGGGAATTAAAGTCACCCAGTATAAATATGCCAGCATACTGCTGGGCGGCGGAATCTGCGGCATTGGCGGCGCTTATTGCGCGATGATTATCAACGGCGGGGTCTGGGTCAGCAACAATGTGGGCGGTTTGGGCTGGATCGCCGTGGCGCTCGTTATTTTTGCCAACTGGAAGCCGGTAAATGCCATTGGAGGGTCCTTTGTGTTCGGTGCTCTGCGTATTCTGAAATATTATGTTCCGAAGAGCATTTTCCCTTTGCCAAATGCTTTTTATGATATGATGCCCTTTTTGATTACCGCTCTGATACTGGTGATTACTTCAATGAGAAAGAAGCGCAATCTTTCCCTTCCTGCCAATCTGGGCAATAACTATTTCCGGGAGGAAAGGTAAGCAATACTGTTAGGCGATATGATGATAACACAAACAGCCGCCCGTTCCCCACTGGGACGATGGACGGCTGTTTACAGCAGAAAAAGCTGGCCTGATTACTCCTGGGCGGCTTCGCTGTTTTCTTCTGTTTCATATTCTTCCGGACTTTCCTCCTGGGCAGGCTGTTCTTCCTCCTCCGGGCGAAGTTCTCTGCGGTTTGCCATGACAATATCGTAATTGCTTTGCATGGAAGCCATAAAGCTGGCAAATTTCCCCTGAGTACTTTCCATGGAATGGCTGATAATCATTTGAAGACTTTTGAGCATTTCATCCGTATAGCGGATAGAAGCCTCACGGATGCCATTGGCATCTATTGTCGCTTTGTCTACGATTTCCTGGGCACGCATATTAGCCTGGTCGATCACCTGATTGGCCTGCTCCATAGCCCGGCGCATAATCTCATGCTCACTGGTCAGTTCGCTGGTCTGTTCTGTCGCTTCTC
Organism: Candidatus Paralachnospira sangeri; assembly: GCA_904397815.1. Lineage (GTDB taxonomy): Bacteria > Bacillota > Clostridia > Lachnospirales > Lachnospiraceae > Paralachnospira_A > Paralachnospira_A sangeri. The sequence goes on along the minus strand of CAJFOT010000059.1, from coordinate 57,466 downwards.
TTAACAGGCTGTCCGCTTTTGCTTTTGCGTCAGACAGGATGGAATCCCTGCTGCTGATGATTTTCTGGTATTTTTTGATTTCGTCAGGGACACGCAGCCGCAGGTCCACCAGCAGATCATCGATAATATCTCTGTCTACTATAATCTTTTTATTATTGGAAAAGGGCTGGGCCTTACAGGAATCTATGTAATCTTCAATTTCGCTGATCAGCTCTTCAATTTTGCTCATACCGGCATCATCCTCCAAATATTTCAAAAGTTATATTATTTCATGTCAGAAAATTTTTTGTGCATCTCCTGTTCTACCAACGGCGGAACAAATGCGCTGATATCGCCGTGGAAATACGCTACTTCACGGACTGTACTGGAACTAAGATAAGAGTATTTCAGGTCTGTGGTAAAAAAAACTGTATCCAGGTCAGGATTCATAATGTGATTGGTCTGGGACATCTGCAGCTCATATTCAAAATCTGTGATCGCCCGCAGTCCCCGGATTACAACCTGGCTGTTGCAGGCCCTGGCGAAATCTACCAGAAGACCGCTGAAGGAGGTGATTTCCACATTCGGCAGCTCCTTTACCACTTCTCTCAGCATGTCAACCCGCTCCTCCACAGCAAATAAGGGCTGCTTGGATTGATTGCTCAATACCCCCACAATCAGATGATCAAAAATCTTTGACGCTCTGTGAATGATATCAAGGTGTCCAAAGGTAACCGGGTCAAAGCTGCCCGGATAAATCGCGGTTCTCATCATTTTTTCTCCTTTAACCGCACAAAGATGTGCTGGTTGGTTTTATATCGTTTTTCTCGTGTTATCCGGAAGCCCAAACTGTCCAGATAATCAAACCTGGTATCCAGCGAGGCTTCTATTATTATTATGGTATAAGCGTCTACATAGCGGCATGAGCCGTTCTGAATCTGATCACTCAAATACTCCAGAACCTGACGTTCAAGTCCTGTCCGGTACGGCGGGTCCATAAACAGGATATCAAAAGGCTCTGACTGAGATTTTAATGCAGATAATCCACTGATAACATCAGTTTCCAGCACCCGGGCGTTGGCATCCAGTTTGGTGAAGGCCAGGTTATCGCGGATAACAGCTGCTGCTTTTGGATTCTTTTCCACAAACCAGGCTTGCCGGGCTCCCCGGCTCAGCGCCTCAATACCGATCGCACCGCTGCCGGCGAATAAATCCAGAAAGCGGCATCCGGGCAGATCAGCCTGAAGAATATTGAACAATGTCTCTTTGATTCTGTCCTGAGTCGGACGGGTGTCCAGTGTATCCAACGTTTTCAGAGGAAGGCTTCGCGCGCTTCCGGCTATTACTCTCATAATTATGATACCCCTATAATGAGAATTTATTGAAAAGGACAAGCAGACTGTCCTTTTCCCGAATCATTCCGCAGGCTTACTTTCATACATAAACTGCGGAATTTTTATTGTTATCTCATTATATTATGTAATGAGAATTCTTACAAGGGCAAATTGAAAAAAAGTGAAATTGACTATTGCATTTTTCTCGAAATTTAGTATAATAGGTAGGCAGGCTTCCTTAGCACAGTTGGTAGTGCACTTCACTCGTAATGAAGGGGTCGCCGGTTCAAGTCCGGCAGGGAGCTCGATGGAAAAAGCGGCAGAAGCCTTGAAAAATCAAGGAAAATGCCGCTTTTTTGATGTTTCGGAATTTGCTGTAATTTTACGATTTTGACTAAATTTAATTTAGTCAAAGTTTAGTCAGGCCACTTTTTTGAAAAAAGTTTAGTCAAAAATTTAGTCAAAAAGATTAATTTTTTCTTAATAATAAAGGCAAAAAATTATATGGCAATAAAAGCCTCCATTTTATTTTTCGACTTGGACCGCTCCTGATCCAGGTGGGTATAGATCTCAATCGTGGTACGGCTGTCAGAATGGCCAAGGACGCGCTGCGCTTCTTTTACGTCCACACCGGCATAATACAGCATCGTGGCAAAGTTATGTCGGAAGATGTGGGGTGTCAGTCCGTCAATGGGATTGGGCCCTACACCCTGATATCCAGCAGCAGTCTGGAGCTTCCGGTAAATCCGGTCCCAGAACCGGCGGTAAACGGTTTTTGACATGATCTGGCCCTTTGAATCGGGGAAAAGATAGATTGTATCCAGTTCCTTCAGATAATCCCTCAGAAGAGGCTTCAGGGGGCTCAGGATGTCAATGGTGCGGTACCCGGAGTCTGTTGCTGCTTGGGGTAGGCCTGGTTCTTTCCATATCCGACAGCCTTATTCACGTCGATCAGATCGCGCTTCAGGTCAATATCATTTTGGGTAAGGGCCAGAACTTCCCCGCGGCGCATGCCGGTATACAGAAGGAGATAAACAAACAGTTTTTCCTTTGGCGTAAATTCGGTACAGCGCTCAATAGCCTTTTTCTCCAGGTTGGTCAGCGCACGTTTCTCCGATCGGGGACGATGGGGCAGCTCTACCCGGCGGCAGACGTTTTTTGACACCAGTCCGTCATCAATAGCGCATTCCAGCATCTGGTTGATCGTCAGCCTCAGCCGGTGCTGACTTTCATAATGACCGTTCGGGGCGTTGATCGCCATCTGTATATCGGTTTTCTTCAGGTCCTTCAGCCGTATGTCCCCGATAATGGCCATATGCTTGTTGATCGTGTTCTCATATCCCAGATAAGTGGATTTCTCCACACTGCTCTTATAAATTTTCAGCCACTGCCGGCCCCATTCCATCACGGTGTATCCTTCATCATCTGAGTAAACGCCCCGTGACAGATCCGCCTTAATCTCGGCTTTCTTCCGCTCCAGCTCCGCAATGGTATCGGCATAGATGGTCCGGTACTTATACTTGCCTGTCTGCGGTTCCAGGCCAACCACGATATTGGCCTGGTATCGACCGTCTTTTCTTCGTGCATAACGTGCCATAAGCATACCTCCATTTTCCTGTGATAAAAATTTGTAAAAAAGGGTATAAAAAATACACCTGTACAGGTGCCGGAGGTTTGTGGTATAATGCTTCTTGTTCATGGAAGATATTATACCTTTTCAACATCATTTTCCAACGGTGAGGAAAGTCTAAATGAGTGAGAGAAATATCATTTTTATATTTTTTAATTAATTTAACGATGTTTTTAAGATAATAAGAATTCCACTTATTTGCGTCTGGGTGCATCAATTTTAACATATAAAGCTGTGCAAATAGCCGGCGAGTAGGAATATATGTATCGTTTCGGGGAATTTTGGGCAGCGCAGGAAAAATCCAGTAGTATATTCGAGAATAATGCGCACATTTATTTCTCAAATCGGTTAAACATCTGAGCCAGCTTTCGAGATTTTTATATGATGTACCATATAATATTCGAGCAATCGCCTTCTTGTCTTCAGTTTGTAAATCAGTATAAAAATGCGATAACATCCCAATAGAAAAGAATTCAACAATGACCCACAAAGGAAATTTTCCATCGTACTTAGCTTGATGGTGCTTTACGACTAGAGTTTTTCTATTCTCTCGGATACAGTTATTTATATGTTGCATAAAATCAGGATGTTTATGTCGATTATTATAATTGACAGAATCAAGATACCCATCAGGCCCATATTTATGGGAATGATAATATGCTATTCCTGTTCTTGCGTAAATTTCTATATCTTCAATAATGCTGAATAATATAACCCTTAATTCTTGATCGAAATAATAAATTTGTTGAAGACGTTCAAAGGTAACATTTTCAAAGCATTTCCCAGTTTGGGGATTTAAAAATGGAAGAAAATAAGCAGAAAAACGGTAATAATTAACCTGTTGCAAGAATAGTTCGCATTCTTCTGGATTATTTATAATAATGCCTTTATCTTTTAATAGATCAACCTGTTTATGATATGTTGTTGGTTTTTTAAGTTCCAAATTATTCTCCTGTAAAATAAAAAGTGCCCCCTGGGACACATCGTTGAGAGGTGCGGGAGCTTCTGTTAACATCAGTATATGATAACAAAAGACAAAAGTCAACGGATGTGTACAAATGTTCACAAAAAGTTAACAAACAAGTCTAAATATTGTATATTTTACTATTGACATACAAAATATAGTATGTGTACAATAGTGTACGCTCTTTCGTATCATCTTCACCACATTCAGGTGCGGTTCAAAGTAGATGATGTAATTATCCACGCAGGCGTACATGCCGTATTTTCTGCGATAGCCCTCCAGAAGTCCTGGAGGGCTCTGTTTCTATTTCAGCAGATCGGATATGGTGATTACCAGATCATCATAAATGCCGACTTTGATGGGAGTGTCAAATAGGGCGATCGTAGGCGCATCGTCCTCATCATAGTGATAAATGGTAACCCGTTCCTTGGCTGGGTCGACGATCCAGTATTCCCGAACGCCAGCTCCAGAATACAGTGTGTTCTTGATGGAGTAATCCATCCGGCGGCTGGAAGGGGAGACAATTTCCACAATCCAGTCCGGGGCGCCCGAGCAGCCTCGGTCTGTCAGTTTATCTTTATCACAGATGACAGAGATATCCGGCTCCACCCAGTCTTTGTCTTTGGCGTCCAGATTGACGGCAAACGGAGCCGGGTAGACTTCGCAGGCTCCTCCGGCCTGAGCGATATGGTTTCCTACAGCCCGGGAAATTTCATGCACAAGTTTTTGGTAAATCCTGTTGGGTGGAGCCATATCATACAGCTGTCCATCGATCAGCTCAGCGCGCTGTCCGTCCGGCAGGCAGGTTCCAGTAGTCTTCCGAGGTATAGGGCTGTTTTTTGGATAATGGCATGGCAACACTCCTTTTTGATTTATAACTGTTCTATAATATAAATTCACCGATTGCCTGCCCGATTTTTACAATATCGCTGGCGCCGGTAAACTCGAATTTGACCAGGCCAAGTCCGCTGAACCATAATTCCAGTTCGCTGTCCATGTCCAGTACACCTGAAGTCTCGACAGAGAATGCCTGAATTTTGGAATAGGGGAGTGAGGTGTAATCCTTCTTTTTGCCGGTTACGCCCTGGACGTTTACCGCAATGACCCGCTTGTTTGTAAATGTAACAGAATCACGGATTCCTTTGTAGCTTCCGATGATCGTTTCACCGGGGATCAGAAGGTGATCCACTGCTTCCGCGGCATCGTTTGATTTGCGCAGTTTTACAAAACTTCCATTTTTAAAATCGATCATAAATACTCCTCCTTTATTCGGAAATGCTTTTGGTAAAAGTTTTTCCGTTATCATATTGATTCTGCAGACATTATACTATAACGCGGAATGGCAATCAAGGGAAAGGCAGATCCCCAGAATCGGTGTTTTTGACAAACTGTAAGATTACCAAACATTTGCTGTTTTTTTTACATTTTTATTGCATTTTTTTTCAAAATAGGGTACGATACTTTGGTATACTGCAGAATTAAAACGGATTAAAGGAGTTTTGATGATGGATAAAAAACTGCGAGTCGGCATTTTAGGCGCGACAGGAATGGTAGGCCAGAGATTTGTTTCCTTATTGGAGAATCATCCCTGGTTCGAGGTGGCGGCGGTGGCTGCCAGCCCCAGATCAGCGGGAAAGACTTATGAGGAGGCAGTGGGAGGCCGCTGGAAGATGACCACGCCCATGCCCGAGGCTGTAAAGTCTATGATTGTGAAAAATGTCAATGAGGTGGAAGAGGTGGCTTCCACCGTGGATTTTGTATTCAGCGCAGTGGATATGAGCAAGGAGGAAATCCGGGCAATCGAGGAAGCGTACGCTAAGGCGGAGACACCGGTTGTTTCCAATAACAGCGCCCATCGTTGGACGCCGGATGTGCCGATGGTGGTGCCGGAGCTGAACCCGGAGCATCTGGAGGTGATCCCCTACCAGCGGAAACGTCTGGGGACAGAGAGGGGCTTTATCGCGGTGAAGCCCAACTGTTCGATCCAGAGTTACACCCCAGTACTGCATCCTTTGCGGGATTTCGGTATCCGTACCGTTGTGGCGACCACTTATCAGGCAATTTCCGGCGCAGGCAAGACCTTTAAGGACTGGCCTGAAATGGTGGACAATGTGATTCCTTATATCGCCGGTGAGGAGGAGAAGAGTGAGCAGGAGCCCCTGAGAATTTGGGGGCGGGTGGAAAACGGCCAGATCGTGAAGGCATCCTCCCCGATTATCACGACTCAGTGTATTCGTGTGCCGGTGTCAGACGGGCATACGGCGGCGGTGTTTGTATCCTTTGACCGCAAACCCTCCAAAGAGGAGATCATTGAGCGGTGGAACAGCTTTCGGGGGCTGCCGCAGGAACTGAACCTGCCCAGCGCGCCGAAACAGTTTATCAAATATTTTGAAGAGGATAACCGTCCTCAGACCTCTCTGGACAGAGATTATGAGAGAGGCATGGGTGTCTGTGTGGGCCGCCTGCGGGAAGATACTGTATATGATTACAAATTTGTGGGCCTGTCCCATAATACCCTGCGGGGCGCGGCAGGCGGCGGTGTGCTGACTGCGGAACTGCTGACTGCCCAGAAATACATAACAGCCAAGTAATTATTCGCATATCAAACAGAAAAGGCAGCGTTTATCCGGCCGGAGCAGCGCTGCCTCTTTTGGCGTAGCCGTCAGAGACAGGACGGCGGAAGGAGAGAAAATGGGAACATATCAGATTGAAAAAAAACCGTTTGGCACTGTGGCTGACGGGACAGAAGCATGGCTGTATACTGTGACTGCAGAAGGAGGCATGGGGTTTTCCGTTACGGATTACGGAGCAACGCTGGTATCGGTCTGGGTGCCGGATCGGAATGGCTGTGTCCAAGATGTCGTGCTGGGGTATGACGATGTGTCCGGCTATGAAAAGAACAGCGGCCATTTGGGTGCCGTGGTGGGAAGAAGCGCCAATCGGATTGCCGGGGGACGGTATACGCTGAATGGCCGGGTCTATCAGCTGGCCGTGAATAACGGGCCCAACAACCTGCACAGCGGTCCGGATTATTATGACAAACGGTTCTGGCAGGTGCAGGAACTGGAGCAGGGGGTGCAGTTTACCCTCCACAGCCCGGATATGGACCAGGGCCATCCCGGCAATGCGGATATTACGGTGACTTATATGCTGACAGAGGAAAATGGGGTTCTCCTGGACTATCAGGCTTCCTGCGACCAGGATACGGTTATGAACCTGACCAACCACAGCTATTTCAATCTGGACGGGGCAGAGGGAAAAAGTGTCCTGAACCACCAGGTATGGATTGACGCGGATTTCTTTACCATTGCCGATGAAAATGCTATTCCCACAGGGGAACTGGCGCCTGTGGCAGGGACTCCGATGGATTTCACAGAGATGAAAACACTGGGCCGGGATATCCGGGCGGATTATCAGCCGCTGGTCTGGGCCGGCGGATATGACCATAACTATGTGCTGAACCATCCGGGGACAGATCGGCCTGCGGCCGTATATCAGAACGGCGGCCTGCGGATGGAGGTTTATACCAGCCTGCCCGGACTCCAGCTGTATACCAGCAACGGCCTGAAGGCTGAGGGAAAGAATCATGCCCAGTATGGTCCTTTTTCCGCGGTCTGCTTTGAGACTCAGTATTATCCCAACAGCATCAATATACCGGCATTTCCCTCCCCGGTCCTGAGAAAGGGAGAGAAGTACCATGCGGTTACAGAATATCGGTTTTCCTGTCCCGCAGAAGCATAAATTTGGATTTTGGAGGTAACAGAGATGAAATTGCTGACATTCCGTTATCAGAATCAGAGGATGCCGGGGGTGCTGTCGGAAGATATGACACGGGTGATTCCGGTCAGCGCCTTCGGGCTTCCCTATCCTGATATGCTGTCCCTGATCCGGTCTGTGACGCCGGAGGAGATGGAAGGACTTCGTTCACGCCGGGCAGAACTGGCGGAAAAGGAGGGAATCGGCCTGGCGCTGACGGAAAAATGCGCGCCGATTCCCTGTCCGGATCAGGATGTGATCTGCCTGGGCATCAACTATATGGCGCATGCAGAGGAGTCTGCCCGTTTTAAACATGAAGAATTTAACGGAGAGCGTCCTTACGCGGTTTATTTTTCCAAGAGAGTCAGCGAGGCAGTGGCGGACGGCGGCCTGATTGACAGCCATTCCGACATTGTGGATTCCCTGGATTATGAGGCGGAGCTGGCCTTTATCATCAGCAGGGACGCCAGAAATGTGCCTGCCGAAAAGGCTGCTGAATATGTGTTTGGCTATACAGTATTAAATGATGTCAGTGCCAGAACCATCCAGAACCGGCACAAACAGTGGTATTTCGGAAAAAGTCTGGATGGCTTTACGCCGATGGGCCCCTGGATTGTCACTGCTGACGAGGTGGAGTTTCCGCCGGCCAGGGAGATCAGCTGCCTGGTAAACGGAGAACTGCGCCAGCACAGCAATACGGCGCAGATGATTTTCGGCATTCCCCATATTATCAGCGAGCTGTCCCGGGGCATGACTCTGCGGGCAGGAACCATTATCTCCACCGGGACGCCCTCTGGCGCGGGCATGGGTTTCCAGCCGCCGAAGTATCTGAAACCGGGCGACCAGGTAGTATGTCAGGTAGAAGGGATTGGAACGATTACCAATGAAGTCAGATAATACGAATGAAAGGCAGCCGGAACAGACGGCGGAAGGGGATTCTGTCCTGAAGCTGGAGCAGGATATTATCACAGTGGATATGTATCTGAAGCTGCGGGCGTCAGTGGGCTGGAAAAAGCTGACCAGGGAACAGGCCCAGAAGGCACTGGATAACAGCCTTTGTACGATGTGCGTGACGCTGGCGGGCCAGCCCATCGGCATGGGACGGATCGTAGGGGACGGCAGTGTGATCTGCTATATCCAGGATCTGATCATTCACCCCAATGCCCAGGGAATGGGCGCCGGCGCCATGCTGATGGAAGCGCTGGTCGGCTATGTGAAGGAGCTGACGGCAGAGGGGACAGAGATGATGCTGGATCTGATGTGTGCCAAGGGACGGGAACACTTTTATGAGAGCCACGGATTCCTGGCCAGGCCCACCGACAGCCTGGGACCCGGCATGATTATGTATATTCAGGGTGAAAAAACTGAATTATAAGTGTGATCCCAGACATTTTGTTTGTCCTCCGATACAGAATGAACAAAAACGGATGAAGGTTTTTTCCCCTTTTTTGTGCGGCCAGTCCGTGGCATAAGCCAGAGGTTTGCGATAAAATTAGTTTATCGATTCAATGATAAGGCTAAATCTGATTGGGAGGTATGCGTGTATGCTGACTAAAAGACAAAATCTGCTGGAAACCATTCACGGGGGACATCCTGACCGTTTTGTTAACCAGTACGAAGCATTTCAGATGCTGGTTCATCCGATTATGACGCAGAGTCCGATGCCCCAGTATGGCAAGGGTCCTGTCGTTAATGCCTGGGGCGTAACCAATGTGTGGCCGGAGGGTACACCCGGTTCATTCCCGGTACATACACCGGACAAGATCGTAATAAAGGATATAACCCGCTGGAGAGATTATGTGAAAGCGCCGCCGACAAAATTCCCTGAGTCTGCATGGGAACCTTTTATCAAAGCTGCTGAGGAAGTGGACAGAAAGGAATATTTCGCAATGCCCATGGTGGCGCCGGGTATCTTTGAGCAGTGCCATCATCTGTGTGAAATCCAGAATGCGCTGATTAATTTTTACGAAGAGCCCGACGACATGAAGGATCTGATTAAATACCTGACAGATTGGGAAATATCTGAAGCAGAAGAAATCTGTAAATATCTGAAACCTGACGGATTGTTCCATCATGATGACTGGGGCAGCCAGACATCTACTTTCATCTCTCCTGAAATGTTTGAGGAGTTTTTATATCCGGCATATAAAGCAATTTACAGCTGCTATAAAGAAAATGGCGTGGAACTGATTGTACATCACAGTGATTCCTATGCTGCGACTCTGGTGCCGATGATGATTGATATGGGCATCGATATCTGGCAGGGTGTTATGACTACCAACAACATTCCTGAACTGATTAAAAAATATGGCGGAAAGATCTCCTTCATGGGCGGTATCGACAGTGCAAAAATCGATTTTGAAGGCTGGACGCCGGAAGTTGTGGAAAAAGAAGTCAAGAGAGCCTGTGATGAATGTGGCAAACTGTACTTCATCCCCGGTGCATCTCAGGGCCTGGCAATGAGCACTTATCCGGGCGTGTATGAAGCAACTTCAGAAGCAATTGACAAATACAGCAAGGTGGTATTCGGCTAAAACAGTATGCGTCCTGCCGCGGACATATTACCATATCTGAAACCTTCGGAAAAGAGGACGGCCTGTCTGGCGGTCCTTCTTTCCGGGGCTTTTTTTATCCGCATAAATATGGCTATTGCAGAGAACATTTCAGTATTTCAGATCAAGTACCTCAAAAAATAAATATATAGCGGATTGGTATGGGTTCTATTGCATTTTGTGCTGCTGTCGTTTATACTGATTTTAACATCCTGGTACGGCAGGCTGCTGCTGTCGGCTGTGCCGGGCGCAGGGTGAAATTTCACAATATAGAGAGGTATAGAGTATGAAAAAGAAACTGTTTTCCCTGGCTGCAGTATTGATTCTCAGCTGTATGCTTCTGGCCGGATGCCAGTCTGAAATGGTGCCTGCGGACCAGGTAACCGGCGCGCTGTTTGAATTAGTAGCTATGGATGATGCTTCCGCGATTCAGGAGCTCCTGGGGTTTGAATCTGAAGAGGATGTTCGCAGTTCTCTGATGGAGGACAGTTCTGATCTGGTATCCGGACTGGAAGAAATGTTTACCGGCGCCGGTATTACATTCACGCAGGATGAGCTGGATGAGATGAAAGGCTCTCTTTTGGCAATGCTGAGGAAAATGCCTTATACTGCAGAAATCACTTCTGAGGACAGCGACCAGACAGTGGTGACACTGACGATTAATGGATTTTCCATGGCAGAAATGAGTGAAATTGCTGTGAATGTCCAGCAGGATGTGGTTGCATCTTTATCGGAGGAGGATCAGATGCTGATTGCTTCCGGTGATGAGCAGGCTGTGTCTGACTTCATGCGTCAGTATATGAAAGATTATATGACTGCTGTAGGTGAGATGGAGCCGATGGAGGAAACGACGGAAGTCACTGTGACCTGTGAGAAATTTCGGGTAGATGTAAGCGGGGAGGAAAAAGTCGTATGGATGCCTGCTGATGTGGATCAGTTCAGCGCAGATGTTGAGGCAGCAGTGCTTCAGTAAATTCAGCACTTTTATGCCGATGGCATTGAGATTCCGTTTTGAGAACGGTATAAAAACGATGAGCTGCCGGACAGGAAGGCAGAGGCAGTACAGAAACAGGGCGCATATCCGGTATGACAGATAGCCGGATATGCGCCCTGTTTCTGCGGTATGGATTTTTACGGCGTTTCTTTTTCTCTGGGTATCAGGAAAATATATTTTGCTGCTGCAACCGCCAGTTGCGGAATAGTTGGTAGACGGATGTCTGGATTTTTGCTAGGATGGAAGAGAGGAGGCGGAAATATGTCGTTGGGAGAACAAATCAGGGAGCAGCGGATCAAAAAAGGCATGTCCCAGGAAAAACTGGCTGAGCAGATAGGCGTCAGCAGGCAGGCTGTGGCAAAATGGGAATCCGGACAGAGTGCTCCAAACACTGAAAATTTATTTAAGTTGGCCCAGATCTGTGGTATTTCTGTGGATCATCTGATGAGCCATCAGGCGCAGAGAACAGAAATTTCTGTGGCAGAAGAACTGTTCCATCTGCATCAGATGGAAAATGATAAGAGGGAACGCGTGCGCAGGGAAAAATTTTGCAGAAATGGGAGATATGCCCTGCTGGTTCTGCTGGGATATGGCATAATTTATATATCAGGCAGAATACCTGCTGCCAGGGCAGGCGAATATTCTGTGTTAGGATGGCTGTTCAGTCAGGAAGCTGCCGGAAAAGGAGGTTATCTTTATGGCTGGCTGTGTAATCAGGGTATAATTGTATTCTGCGGCCTGATTTCAGTGCTGCTTTCCTTCTTTGGACGGTATCGGGCGGGATTTGTCACATTGACCGGCTTTGGGGCGGGCCTGGTTCTGGGAGAGATCCTGGGGAAAAACCCTGATGGGGCATCCTTGGGATTCGGCCATTATGGCTGGGCGATATGGGGCGGTATTTTCCTGTTGTCTGCCGTGATGGGAATGATTCTGGAACGAATGTCCAGAAAAGGAGTTTTGCAGCGTTCGAAGGAGATGGCGATATGGAGATGCCTGTTTCTGTTCGGCATTGCCGCAGTGATTTTGTTTGTGCGGGGGAATTTTTAGTACTTGTGAAAATGATAATTGACAGCCGGGGCGCAGACTGCTATAATCCCGTTTGGGATTTTTCCGGTTTGGGATTCAGAAGGGAGAAACGCACATGGATCAGGACAAACATCAGCTGCTTCGGGACATTAACCGCTCAATCATAAAATTGAGAGGTGTTTATTCGGCATGGTCGAAGAAACACGGGATCAGCTACAATGAAATGCTGGTTTTATATACCATTCGGGATAGTGGCTTCTGTACCCAGAAGCAGATCTGTGACAGCTACCTGCTGCCGAGACAAACCATGAACCATGTAATCAGCGACATGCGCCGCCGGGGACTGCTGACGATCAGTGAGGAACACTGCGGCGGCCGGGAAAAAGCTTTCGTTCTGACAGAGGAGGGAAAATCATATGCCCGCCCTCTGCTGGACTCTCTGACTGAAATTGAACTGGAGGCCATCGGGCGGATCGGCCGGGAAAATCTTTGTGTGGTGGCAGAGGCAGTGCTGTCTTTCGGCACTGCAATCCAGACTGCCATAGAAGAAAATGCGTAAGGAAGATCAACAATGGAAAAAACTCTTTCAGAATCACAATTTTTCGGCCGGGAAAAGATATCGAAAATCCTGCTGAAAATAGCACCTCCTGTTATGCTGGCCCAGCTGATTCAGGCACTGTACAACATTGTAGACAGCCTGTTTGTAGGCCAGTATTCCGAGGCGGGGCTGACAGCCCTGTCGATTATTTATCCGATTCAGCTTTTGATGATTGCTCTGGCAGTGGGAACCGGCGTAGGAATCAACACAGCCATGGCCGCCCGCTACGGTGTGGGAAAACGGGCAGAGGCAGATGATTTCGCAGGGGCAGGAACTCCCCTGATCGGCGGGATCTGGCTGCTTTTTGCCGTTGGCGCCTGGTTTCTGATGCCAGCCTATGCGAGAATGTCCACAAATTCTCCCGAAGTAATCGCAAATGTGGTTACATATGGCCGTATTGTCTGTGTATTCAGTTTCGGCCTGTTTCTGGAAAGCATATGGACGAAGGTACTGCAGGCTAATGGCGACATGAAAACGCCAATGATCGCACAAATCACAGGGGCGCTGACCAATATCATTTTTGACCCGCTGCTGATTTTCGGAATGTTCGGTCTGCCGCGGATGGGGATTGCCGGCGCTGCCATAGCGACAGTAGCCGGTCAGATCGTGGCAGCTTTTGTAGTAATGAAAAGAGGGTTTCGAAGATCTCCTGCCAAAAGACTTTATCCAAAACTGGCGGGAGAAATTTTCCGCCTGGGACTTCCCAACATTCTGATGCAGTCGGCTTATACTTTTTACATTTTTGGACTTAATCTGATACTTTCCGGTTTTTCAGATCAGGCAGTGACAGCCCTGGGACTTTATTATAAATGGCAGACCTTTTTCTTTATTCCTCTGGGTGCCATGCAGACCTGCATCGTCCCGGTTATCAGCTTTAATTATGCCGCAAGGAATATCCGGCGCTGCAAAAAAACGCTGATTATCGCCATCTGGTTCGGAATCGCACTGATGGCTGTGGGAACGCTCTGCTTTGAAACAATTCCCGGTCCGCTGCTGCGGGTATTTACATCGGATCAGCAGGTGATAGAAATCGGGCAGATCGGATTCCGGTTTATCGGCATCAGTTTTATCCCTATGGTAACTTCTCTGATCTTTCCGGTTTTTTTTCAGGCAGTAGGCGCAGGGCTGAAAAGTTCTCTGCTGACGGCAGTACGTACAGTGGTTCTGTTTGTACCGCTGGGTTATCTTTTCTCCCGATTCGGCCTGAACTGGTTTTGGCTGACTTATCCTGTCACAGAGGTAATTACCACTGTGGCAGGAGCAGGATTTTACAAAAGTTTTCTGGCTCATCCTTATGTCAGGAATGCGCCGATGCTGGATAAAAGCAGGCCGGATCCTGTCATCCGGCCTTCGAAGCCGGGGGTTATCATTACCATTGCCCGGGAGCATGGCTCTTCCGGAAAACAGATTGGAAAGCTGGTAGCGGAAGAACTGGGCATTCCCTTTTATTATAAAGAGATGACAGCTCTCGCCGCTCAGGAGAGCGGGCTGGACCGGGAATTTATTTCTGATATTAATAAAAATGCGCCCCGGATTCTGTATAATCTCTATCTGAGTACCAGAGCTGTCCGTCTCGCCGTAACGGCCCAGCATAAAATCATTGAAAAAATTGCGGGAGAGGGCAGCTGTGTAATTGTAGGAAGAGCTGCGGATTATGTGCTGAAAGATTGGCCGGATGTAGTCCGGATCTTTATCTATGCGCCGAAACAATACCGTATGAGCAGGGTGATGGAAGTTTACGGAGACACTCTTCAGGAGGCTGAAGAAAATATCAGTCGTTCTGATAAAGCCCGGGCAGCTTATTACCACAGCGTCTCCGGCAGCCGCTGGGGCGATCGGCGCCGCTATGATCTGCTGATTGATTCCTCTCTGGGCATGGAGGAAACAGCGGCCGTGATCCTGCGGTTCCTGGAAAAACGGCGGGGACGCAGAACTCTGGAAACTGGCCTCTGAGAGGAGAGAAACATGAAAGAGAAGCTGGAACAGATTCGAACTGAAGCGCTGGCAAAAATGGAAGAAGCAGGAGCTCTTGAAAAATTAAACGAAATTCGAGGGGCTTATTTAGATAAGAAGGGAACGCTTTCTTCTGCATTAAAAAATATAAAAGAAGCAGCCCCGGACGAACGTCCGGCAGTCGGGCGAATGGTAAATGATGTCCGGGCTGTTCTGGAGGACACCCTGGAAAATGCCAGAGGAAAACTGGCCAGAGCCGCCAGAGAAGAGCAGCTGGCCAGAGAGGTGATTGATGTTACTTTGCCGGCGAGAAAAGCGCCGTTGGGTCACAGACATCCAAGCGCCGCGGTCATGGAAGAGATGGAGCGTATTTTCATGGACATGGGTTATAAGACAACAGATAGCCCGGAGGTGGAATATGATTACTACAACTTTGAAGCGCTGAATGTCCCGTCAGATCATCCGGTCAGGGACGAACAGAACGCTTTCTATATCAGTGACAGGATTTTGCTGAGAACTCAGACGGCGCCAGTGCAGATCCGGATAATGGAACACCAAAAGCCGCCGATCCGTGTGATCGCGCCGGGGAGGGTATTTCATTCCGCTGAAGCCGGCACGATGTGCTCTCCTTCTTCCCACCAGATCGAAGTCGTGGCAATTGACAGGGATATTACGTTTTCCGATTTAAAAGGCACACTGGATGAATTTATGAAAGCGCTGTTTGGGACTGATATAAAGTGGAAATTTTACCCCCATCATTACCCTTTTGCAAAACCCGGCGCGCAAGCGGATACCATCTGTTTCAAGTGCGGCGGAAAAGGGTGCCGATTGTGCAGGGGACGAGGCTGGATCAAGATTCTGGGCGGCGGAATGATTCATCCCAGCGTGCTGAAAGTCGGCGGCATTGACCCGGAAGAATATTCCGGTTTTGCTTTTGGAATAGACCTGGAGCGTGTCGCCATGGTGAAATATGAAATCGACGATATGCGTCTGTTTTATGAGAATGATATTCGTTTTCTTCAGCAGTTCTGAGACAGAGGAAAGGAAGTTTTGCGGTGAATATAGCATTATCGTGGATAAAATCCTATGTGCCCGGCCTGAATATAACAGATCAGGAATGTGCGGATGCCATGACCATGTCAGGAATCAGAGTGAAAGGTTTTAAACGGCTGGACAAAAATCTGGAGAAGATCGTGGTAGGCAGAATCCTGTCTGCTGAACGCCATCCTGATGCAGACCGGCTTATGATATGTCAGACAGACATCGGTACTGACAGGATCCAAATCGTAACCGGCGCACTCCATATAAAAGTGGGAGATAAGGTGCCGGTAGTACTGGACGGCGGCAGAATTCCCGGCGGACATGACAGCAGTTCTGTGTCTGAGCATGGCATTCCGATCAAAAAAGGCCGTTTAAGAGGGGTGGAATCCAATGGCATGATTTGTTCCCTCAAAGAACTGGGTTCAGCCTGGGACAGATATACAAACGATCCGGAAGAGGCCATCTGCGTCATGGACCCTGACGTCCCAGAGGGAGCTGACGCAGTAGAACTGCTGGGCCTGCGTGATACCATATTTACCTGTGAGATTCCCTATAACCGGGCGGACTGCTGCGGTGTTCTGGGTGTTGCCAGGCAGCTGGCAGCCGTCTTTAATATGGAATTCTGCCCGCCTCATCCGCAGGAAAAAGGAAATGACGAGAAAGTTTCTGACTATATTCAGCTGGATGTACAGGACAGTACACTTTGTCTCAGATATTGCGCGCGAGTAGTGAAAAATATCAGAATCGCTCCTTCTCCGGAGTGGATGCGCAGACGGCTGGCAGCCTGCGGCATTCGTCCTGTCAATAACCTGGTAGATATTGTCAATTATGCAGCCCAGGAGTACGGCCAGCCCATACATATCTATGACATGGGATCCATCGTCGGGCATAAAATTATCGTCAGACGGGCCCGGGATGGGGAACAGTTTCAGACTCTGGACGGCCAGATCCGAAATCTGGATCACAGTACTCTGATGATCTGTGACGCTGAAAAGGAGATTGGCATTGCCGGCATTATGGGCGGCGAACACTCCCGGGGCATGCATAATGCGTCAGCCATCATGCTTGAGGCGGCCTGCTTTGACGGCGCCAATATTCGGCGATCTGCCAAACGGCTGGGAATACAAACAGAAATGTCAGAAAAATTCGGAAAAAGTCTGGATCCCAACATTGCGCAGGAAGCCATTAACCGGGCTTGCCAGCTGATAGATGATCTGGGCTGCGGCGATGTAGTTGGAGGAATGGCAGATTTTTATCCCAATCCCCGGCTGCCCGGAAGAATTTCTTTTGACTGGAAGCGCATAAACCGGCTGCTGGGCACCAGTATCCCGGAACAGGATATGCTGGATATCTTTCGGAAACTGACACTGGATTATGACAGCAAAACAAAGGAGGTGATCGTGCCAACCTTCCGCCAGGATCTGGAATGCGGCGCTGATCTGGCGGAAGAAGTAGCCAGATTCTTCGGCTATTGCAATATTCCCGCGACACTGCCCAAAGGAATTTGCACAGCCAGACAGCTGTCTCCTAAGCTGCGGACCGAATCTGCGGCCAGAAATGCGGCTGAGTACAGCGGCTTCTCTCAGGCCATGACGTATCCCTTTGAAAGTCCGGCGGTGTTTGAAAAGCTGATGCTGCCAGCGGACAGCCCCATGCGCAGGGCCGTCGCCATTATGAATCCTCTGTCGGAGGACTGCAGTGTGATGCGCACCAGTCTGATCAATGGCATGCTGGCCTCCCTCTCCGCCAACTATAATCAGGGAAGCAAAAATATCCGTCTCTATGAATTGGCCAATATCTATCTGCCAGATGCTCTCCCTCTGACAGAACTGCCAAAGGAGCGGACACAGCTGATGCTGGGCTTCTGCGGCGACGGCGATTTTTTCACGATGAAAGGTGTGGCAGAGGAATTTCTGTACCAGGCAGGACTGCAAGAGAAAGTCATTTATGATCCGGATCATCCCAGGTCTTTTCTGCATCCCGGACGTCAGGCAGATATGATCTATAATGGCCGGGTAATCGGCTGGCTGGGCGAGGTACATCCTGATGTTGCTGACCGGTACGGAATCGGAGCAAGAGCCTATCTGGCAAACCTGGATATGCCATGCATCACAGAACTGGCTGTTGTTGACAGGAAATATACGGAGTTCGCCCGGTATCCGGCGGTGACCAGAGATATCAGCATGGTGGCAAAAAAAGAAATACGGGCAGGTGAGATCGAAAAGGTGATTGAAGAACAGGGAGGAGAACTTCTGGAGAACTGCCAGCTTTTTGATGTATATGAAGGTACACAGATTCCCAGAGGATATAAATCCATGGCATATTCTGTTACCTTCCGGGCAGAAGACCGGACACTGGAGGAACAGGAGGTCAGCCGGATTATGGAAAAGATTCTGAGCAGGCTGAAAAAGCTGGGCATCGAACTGAGGGTATAATCAGAATCTGTTACATTTTTTTATTTGTTTTGTTCATACTATTTTTATCATATCAGTATAAAAATGGATGGTGTAAACATGAATAGTCAAAAAAATACCCAAAAAGACTGCAGAGGAAAGGATATGCGGAATCGGGCAGATGCCCGGGATCATGCGTCCGCACAAAATCAGGCCCAAGATATCGATACCCAGAAAACAGAACAGGAAGTGGAAGAAAAGAAAGAAGAAAAGCTGTCAGAATACGGCCAGTTGACACTTGATGATAATAAAGAGCACAGGCGGATTCATCTCCTGTCGATTATCGGAGAAGTGGAGGGTCATGACAATATGGGATCAGGCAGCAAAACCACCAAGTATGAACATGTTCTGCCCCAGCTGGCCGCTCTGGAGGATGACCGAAGGATTGAAGGCATCCTGATTCTTCTGAACTGCTGCGGCGGAGATGTGGACGCAGGGCTGGCGATTGCGGAGATGCTGGCCTCTATGAGCAAGCCTACAGTATCACTGGTACTGGGCGGCAGCCATTCCATTGGCGTGCCGCTGGCGGTTTCCGCAGATTATTCCTTTATCGTGCCCACTGGAACCATGCTGGTGCATCCGGTGCGTATGAGCGGTATGGTTATCGGCGCACCTCAGACATATGATTATTTTCGCCGAATCCAGGACAGAATCACCGGTTTTGTCTCCGCTCACAGCCGGGCAACAAAGCAGCGGCTGGAAGAACTGATGATGGAAACTGGTGAGATGACAAAAGATCTGGGCACGATTCTGATCGGCTATGACGCAGTGCGGGAAGGGCTGATCGATGAGGTGGGCGGTATCCGGGACGCGCTGGATCATCTCTATGGCATGCTGGATACAAAACAGCAGAATCAGGAAACATAATGTTTGCCGGAACAGCGGCTCCTGATGGGGCCGCTGTTTCAGCGTGTGTGCCAAATGCTGACGGGCAATCCCGGGACGGAGCCGACCAGTCCCGGAACGCCAGCGTCATGGATCAGGCACATTTGCCCCAGCGCAGTGCTGCAGTTATTCTGCCGTATAAGCCCGCACCCGCAGGGGAATCCCCATTCGGTCCGCCAGATGCTGACAGTCCCGGATATCTTCCTCAGGGATCACATCTACCACAGTAAATTTCACCTCCGGCACCATCTCCTTTGCCTTTTCTGCAAAGGCCAGAAGGGCAGGAAAGGCGCCATCGAAAGAAGGATGGGAAATCTGATTGTATTTTTCTTCGTCCGGGGCGTTCAGGCTGATGGACAGACAGTCGATATGCCGGCTCAGCTGGGGCAGAATATCTTTCTTCCAGATCAGATTGCCCAGGCCGTTGGTATTTACCCGCAGGCGAATATCCGGATGAATGGTTTTCATATATTCCGCTGTCTGCAGCAGGACATCCAGGGCATAAACCGGCTCTCCATACCCGCAGAAGGTCAGTTCCCGGTATCCTGCGAAGTCAAACCCGTCGATCGCCTTCCGCACTGCCGGCCAGTCCGGCTCTGTCTCATGCCACAGTGTATCCGCGCTGCCCAGCCCGTCTCCGTTTTTCCGGATACAGAACGTACAGCGGCAGCAGCACCGGTTCGTCAGATTCACATAAACCTTCCCTTCATATACATATAAAATATCAGCCATTATCATTTCCTCCGTTTTCTGCATTCCCTAAATAAAATGTAGTTACAGCTTATACTATAATTACTGTCTGACATCTTTAAAATATACAAAATATGTTTTTTTTCAGAGGCCAGTTTCCGGCGTACGTGTTTTTCGAGCCGCTGACCAAATGGGAATTTACGAATCCTGGGGGATAAGATATAATAAACGCAGAATGCCGAATTGCTTTTGAAGGGGATGAAAATGGATGGGGAATGAAATGACAGAATTGACGCAATCATTATATGACCAGGCGGTTTACAGCCTGATGACAGTTCAGGAAGCGGTGGATTTCCTGGAACGTGAATCGAAGCTGCGGACGCTGGCGGAAAAATTAAACAGTTTCGCAAAAGGAAGAGATCTCCAGGAGGTGCTGACTGCGGGTCTGCTGGAACACCATCCGGAGATGAAAAAAGATTCTGTCCAGAGGCGGGTGCGGGGATGGCTCAGTCCCCGGGGACCCAGGTCGATTAAAAAACAGGATGCTATCGAAGTGTGCTTCATTCTGGGCCTGTCCGTGGAGGAAGCGGACAGCCTGGTGGCCATGATATCAGAGGAGGGACTTCACTGGCGCAATCCTGATGAGGTGGTGTACATATTCGCCCTCCGGCATCAGATGGACTACTCCGCGGCCCGGAGACTGCATGCGGAACTAAAGGAATATCTGGAACAGGCAGAGGATCCCCGGGAGATCCCGGAGGACAGCTTCACCCCTGTTATCCGGTCGGAGATTTCCGCTCTCCAGACAGAGGAAGCATTAAAAGATTATCTGCGGACTGCCGGCAGACGGCTGGGACGGTGCCATAACAATGCCTACAGCCTGTTTATGGAGATGATGGACATCCTGGAACATCCCCGGGAGGATAATATCTATTTTGATGAAAAGCGCCTGACTATCCGGGATATCCTGAAGGAATACTTCTACAGCAGCCATGTGCTCTACGCAAAGCAGCTGGCAAAGCAGGCCAGAAAGGAATCTCTTCCTGCAAATGAACGCTTCATGCTGACCCGGATACAAGAAGTGGTCAGCGAAAACTGGCCGGATGAAACCACATTATCAAAGATGAAGAAACGGACAGAAGATGTGACGAGAAAGACGCTGATCCTTCTCTTCCTGGCCACAGATCCAGGACTGGGCTGGGAGGATGACGACTATGAGCCTGACACAGAAGAGATGTTTCAGGATCTGTACAGCCGGCTGAATGATATGCTGGTTCTCTGCGGTTTTTCTCCCCTGGATCCCCGGTCGCCTTTTGACTGGATTATTCTCTATTCCATCTGCGTGCCTGACATGGCTCAGACCGATATCCGGCTGCGCACCATTTTTCGGAAGATGTTCGGAGAAGCGGAAAAGAAGGCATAGCTGCCGGTGCCCGACAGGAAATTTTTTTCAAACCGCTCACAACAGGACTGGTAGAATAATGACGGGAGATGAAATCGGCTGCGGAGCAGGTTTTTGATCCGGTTATGGATTGTGAGGGGGATTTATGGATCATCGAAGTCAATTACAGCCGGGAGCGGTCCTTTCATTTCCGGCAATGGAATGTACAATCGAAAAGTTTATAGGCTGCGGTTCCAACGCCATGGTATATTTGGGAAGCTACTCTGACAGCCAGATGCCTGACCTGCGCCATCAGGTGCTGATCAAGGAACTGTTTCCCTACACAGAGGAGAATACCATTTTCCGTGATGAAGAAGGGAAAATCATCTGCCTGCCGGAGGCCCGGGCTGCTGCAGAGCTGCACAGGCTCAGCTTCATCAGAGGCAATGAGGTACATATTGCTCTTCAGACCCGCCATCCGGGAGAGATTGATGCCAATGTGAACACCTATTCTTTGAACCATACGCTGTATACCATTCTGGGGTATACCGGCGGAAGAAGCCTAAAGGAAGCTCTTTCCTCTCAAATCGGGGGAGACAGGCCTCTGCTGGGGCATGTCAGGAGAATGAAAGCTGTGTTAGATGTACTGGAAGCCTTCCACAGCTCCGGCTATCTCCATCTGGACATCAGCCCGGACAACATCCTG
The DNA here is from genome assembly GCA_904397815.1 of Candidatus Paralachnospira sangeri. Classification (GTDB taxonomy): domain Bacteria; phylum Bacillota; class Clostridia; order Lachnospirales; family Lachnospiraceae; genus Paralachnospira_A; species Paralachnospira_A sangeri. The sequence continues at coordinate 35,524 of CAJFOT010000059.1, read as the reverse complement.
CTCATCGGAGAGGGCCGCAGGGAGCGGGTGACTCTGATTGATTACAACAGTGTCCATACCCTGGAGGAGATCAGAAGCGGGACGGCTGTCTATTACAGTGCCAAGGAGGGCTATACCGCGCCGGAAGTCCGCAAGGGACAGGTGAAGCAGATCGGGTTCCCCGCCGACCTCTACGGGGCGGCTGCAGTGTTTTGGTTTTCCATGATGGGGAAACGGCTGTCCCCGCTCCAGACGCTCCGGGCCGGCGCTCCTGACCTGTCCGGCATTTCCTGTCTGGCTGGCATGCCGGATACAGTGGCCGGCATGGTTCGCCATATCCTGGGAAAAGGGCTGGCATCTGTCCCTGCCCGGCGTTATCAGACCGCGGCGGAGATGGGGAGAGACCTGGAAGAGCTGGAGGATCGGATAGAGGGAAAGGGGATCACCCACTGGGCCCTCTGGGAAGCAGGCCGGCGGAATGTGGCGCAGGCAGTCCGCCAGAACCCGGCGCTGGACTACATCAGGGAGGAGGACAGTCTCTATCCTTTGCAGGGAAAGGCAGAGGACGGGCGGATATTTACCCTGCCTCAGCTGGGAGAATATATCGCCGGGCCGGAGGGCCGCTCCCTCTTCCTGACGGGCGGCGGCGGCATGGGAAAGACGACGGCTCTCCTGCGGATCGCCTATCTCCGGCGGGAAAGCTACACCGCCGGTACGCCGGCGTTCACCTATATTTCCCTTTACGGGTGGAATAACAGCGGCGACAGCTATATCACCGGCCGCATTCTGGAGCATCTCCGGTTCCGGCCGGAGACAGACACCATGGAAGCTGCCAGGCATGAGCTCCTGGCCCTTCTGTCCGCGCCTCTCCGCACCAGAACGGGAGACCGGCCGAAGCTGGTCATCCTTCTGGACGGGCTGAATGAGGCGGCAGGGGAGCTGTTGCCGCTGCTGGAGGAGCTGCGGCGGCTGTCAGCCCTGGAGGGTGTCCGGTTCCTGATGACAGGCCGGAGTGAGACAGTACAGACCGGATTTTACCGGGTTGCCCTGGAGCCATTGCCAGAGGAAGAGGTCAGGAGAATCGCCGCGGCAGAGGGACTTCTGCTGCCGGAGAAGGGGGATCTGACAGAGCTGCTGAGAACCCCGATGATGCTGTCCATTTTTATCCGGACTGCCGCGGCCCAAAACCGGCAGCTGCTGATCGATACCAGGGAGCAGCTGCTGGAGCGCTACTTTGCCGCGCTGCTGGATAAGGCGTCCGGGGGACTGCCGCCGGACGCCGGGGAACGGTGGCAGCTGGAAGGGGCGGTGCTTTACCTGCTGCCGGAGATCGCCTGTCTGGAGGAGGCAGTTGGACAGGCGCTGACGCCGCAGAAACTGTTCCCTCTTATTGAGAAATGCTATAAACGGATGAAGCCGGGATATATCCACTTCCTGTTTCCCCGGTGGATCGGCCATATCGGAGATATTCTGGGTAATACAGAGGGAGCAGACGGCTGGTACGGCCTGATGGTGAACGGTATTCTGTGGCGGCGGCTGGGACTGCTGGTTATGGACAGCCAGGGCAGGTACCAGGTCGCGCACCAATTGATCCGGGACTACTGCTGCGGGCTGGCCCGGGAGAAGGGACGTCTCCTGCGAAAGCGGCAGCGGCGCCGGGGCCTGCTTCTGTTTCTGGCTGCCGCTGTTTTTTCCGCTGCCTTCTTCCGCTGGATTTACCGGCCTTACATCAGGCCGGCCATAGAGGCAGCCATGGCCGCGCCCTATGATGAAAGTTATGCGGAGGCGGTGCTGGACGCCGCTTCCTCTGCCTATCTGAGAGGGGCCAGGCAGTTTGAAAACATGTCTGACCTGTTGGACATCCTGTCAGAAGCCCGGACCGACAGCACCGCCTGGAGCTACAGTCTGGAGATATGTCTGGATGGGCTGGAGGGAGATCTTCGGTTTTCAGAATCGCTGCCTCTGGGCTACATAGAGCCCCTGCTGGCATCAGGGGATGTGATGCCCTGGTCAGGCCGGGCTCTGGATCAGGAGGGCTACGCCGCCCTGGTTGCCCTGGCAAAGGAACGGGCGGAGCGCTATCAGTCCTGCGTCCGGATGCTGGACCGGCTGCGGCAGGATGAGCCGCTGTATGAGGCCTTCGGCGACAGCTATGTGGAAGCCCTACGGGAGGGAATCAGGGCGGATGCTGCTGTGCTGGGCTATTATTATAACCTGATTCTGGCGCCAGAGCTGCAGGCCATGGAGGACAGCGGCGCTGAGCGGCTGAAGGATATGTGGCGCCGGATCCGGAGCAATATCAGCGCCTTCGGCAGACAGTATGAGATCACTGTGTCTGTGGCGGAGGGAATGGAATATTACCGGCTGTCAGACTATGAGACGGAACAGAGGGACTGCTGGGATCGTTTCTATGCCAACGGCGCCCTGTCGAAGCTGGCGGAGCCGGAGAGCGGCGGGATGAATACAGAATAGAACAGTATCGAATCCAAACAGGACAATATCAGGCAGTGGAATATCAGGCGGAGCAATACAGAATGCAGCGCAAAGCAGAAAGGAAGGCAGCATAAGGCAGAGGAGAGGAAGGACAGACAGGAGATGAGAATGAAAATGGAAAAATTACAAATGAGGGCAGGACTGCTGTGTCTGATCGCGGCTATGCTCCTGTTTGCTGCGGGATGCGGGGCCAGGAGCGGCCAAGATGCCGGGACAGAGACTTCAGCAGACAGTGCCGGCATGGTCGGAACAGAGACAGATGAGGCGGACGCCCTCAGCCAGGCGAAGGAGCATCTCCTCACCGTCTGGGCAGACTATCTTTCTGTGATGGAAGCGGCCTACAGCAGTGAACTGTGGGCCCTGGATTATGTGGACCGGTTTGCGGCCAGCGGCACGTGGCAGGATCTCTCCAGGGCCAGGGCTGCCTGTGTCACAGCTGCCGGGGCAGTAGCCGGGCTTTCCATGACGGAGGAGGATCTGACAGACGGGGAATATCTGATTCTCTTTCAGGCAGGCATTGACACCGAATATCAGTCGATGGAATTCGCCTCCGCCCCTGATGCCGCGGAGGATGTCCGCAGTGAAATCCGGACCCAGCTGCTGGAGGATCTGGAGAGCGGCATATTCACCGCCGGCGGTATGGAAATTCTGGCGGAAAAAGCAGCGCTGTACCGGGAGGGGGCCTCGCGTCTGTGCCAGTATTACTGCTGTGCCACCAACTATATGCTGCTGTCTCTGAAGGATCCGGACAGAGCGGAGCAATTCCGTTCGGAGATGGCGGACCGGTATCCCGTCCTGATGGCTTCAGGGTATGAATGGGTGGAAGATGAAGATGCCGCTTTGTCTTCCGCCGACGAAATCCTGGACAGCTATCAGTTGAATATCTCCGCCCGGACCTCTGTTCTGTCCGGCATGAGCGCGGATCTTTACGACCTGGAACAGCTTCTGGAGGCCGGCGACCCGGAGGCGATGGCGCAGGCTGCCGCACCCATCAGCGGCCATCCCCATCTGCTGCCCGCTCCCGGCTGGTACAATCCCATGACCGCCGGCTACCTGGCCGTGACAGTGGGTGAGGAGGGCAGTATTTCATATCCCGCTGTGGGTGAGGAGCTGACGGAGGATGTCTACTCCGCCTATCTGCAGATTTCAGACGTTGCCGACGATGAGGTGCAGCAGTACATTGACCGGCTGGCAGAGGAAGGAATACTGGCCTGGAAGAGCGACAGCGGGGAAAACTGGTATATCGATACAGGAGAATATCAGGTATCCTTCTCCCGGCAGGAAGAAGGGGCGCTGACCATCTTATTTTATGGTCAGGATGTCACCTTTGCGCCGGAATGGTATCTGGCGGCGAATCATACATAAAGCACCGGAAACCATTTTCAAACTGTAAAAAAATGGAATAGTATAATCCTGATTATCAACAGACATCAAGAAAGCAGGTATCTGATCAGCAGCCTGAAAACCAAAGAAAGATCATATCAAGGAGGGTTCATATGAGTACACAGTTAATCAGAGTGGCGGCAGATGTAATCAGGATGTATTTCAAAAGCGGAGAGTATAAGAAAAATTTTAATGCCCAGGAGCTGGCGGATCTGGTGGTCACCCACGCGGCGGCAGCCGGGGTGGCCGCAATGGCGGCGGGAATTCTGCCGGGGGCAGGCACACTGGTGGCGACAGGGATTGCTGTGGGAGCCATCTGGACAATGTACTACAGGATCGCCAGATATCTGGAGCTGAACCTGGCGAAGGAAGCGTGGAAGGCCATCGCTTCGGCAGTCCTGTCCAATATCATCACACAGCTGGCCGGGGTTCTGGTTCTGGAAATCGCCATCGGCTTTGTACCCGGCGCCAGCATCGTGGCAGCCGGCGCTGTTAATTTCGGCATCACCTATGTGGCAGGAATCATCTATCTGAAGGCGCTGACAGGGATCTTCGCGGCAGGCAAGGATCCGAAGAAAATGAATATGGACGATATGAGCAGGTATTTTTCCACAGCGGCGGAAAACGTAAACGCAAAATCCGTTTTTAAAGAGTCGAAAAGTGTTTTTAAGGAGATGCAGAAGGACGGATCGCTGAAGGAAAAGGGAAGCCGGACCACCATTGAAAAGTAAGGAAAAGCAGCAGAAAGGAGGGAGCAGGATGGATCTTGCAAAATGGCTGGAACGTCAGCTGAAACGTGATTTTCACGCGGAAATCCGGTTCGCTGAATATCAGCAGGCGGAGGAAGGGACAGATCCCAGGTCTGTTCTGGGAGACCGCAGGTCAGAAACTCCAAAGGCCTTCCGGAATGCCGATGCTGTCCTTTACCAGACAGCAGACGGAAAAAAGGCCCTCGGTCTCTTTGTGGACATTCCCACCTTTGACAGCGGAGACAGGCAATATGACAGCTGGCACGCTCTGTACCTGATGCCGGGACGGCGTCCCGGCAGTGTGGACGGCATTTACTGTACAGGCGGGTACAGACTGGCCCTCGGCGTCTGGTGCAGAAATCTCCGGCGGGCGCCCTGGAGCCTGGGGAAGCTGCTGAAGGATTACGGAATACTGACTTATGACAGATAAACGATAGATACAGTTATCCAAAATTTCTCTTTAGTTCCTCAAGAAGTAACGATGCAACAGGGCTGAACACCTGGTATTTTTTCCAAATGATATACATGGGAGATGTGAGTGTCGGCTCCAAAGGCCGAAAGCACAAATCGCTGTCGGGGCCGGTGTAAACTAACCCGTCAAACCCCAGGACACAGCCGAAGCCCTCACGCACCATAACAGAGGTATTGAACAGCAAGTCGTAGGTCGCTACAATATTCAGCTTATCCTGTGCTTCTCCAAACCAGCGGGGCATTTCCTCCCGCATGGCTTGTCGGGATAAGATAAGCGGTATTTCTGCCAGATCGTTGAGGTGAATACAGGAATGGTTCGCCAGTGGGTGATCTTTGCGCATAATCAGTCCCCAATGATCCCGCGATGGCATTTTTAAGTAGTTATATTTCTCCAGATCAACCTCCTGGATGATAATGGCGAAATCCAATAATCCCCGATCCAACCGCTCATTTACGGCATCCGTTCCGCTGCTGTAAAAGTGGTAACGGATACGGGGATATTTTTCTTTCAGCTTCTGAATGGCCCGTATAAAAGGCGCGATTCCGTTAGATTCTGCACACCCAATATGAATATCACCGCCATTGGGGAACAAAAAATGATCGATGAAACGGATGATGACTGGATGATGTATGTAATGAACACCAATCTGGGAGGACCCATGCGGTATATCCGGGAGGCGCTGAAGATTTTCCTGCCTAAGAATGACGGGGTTATCATCAATGTTTCTTCCGTCAATGGCACCCGGCCTTTCTGCGGCGCTACTTATACTTCTACGAAAGGCGCATTGAACACACTGACCAGGAATGTGGCGATCCGCCTCATTGATACCAATATCCGCTGTAATGTGGTGGGCCCCGGCGCTACGGTTACTCCGGCGCATCTGGCCAATAAGGCGGGAGAACAGCCTGGCGGAGCGGAAATGCTCAAATACAGCGGCCATTTCGTTTACTTCCCCGGCCCGGAATGCGATCCCTTAGATCAGGCGTATGCCTGCCTGTATCTGGCCAGCAAGATGGGACGCCATGTGAAAGGTCAGGTATTGCAGGTATGCAATGGAGCGTTCCTATAATCAACGGGGCAGTTCGAATCTAAACTGCTTTAACCCAGATGATCAAAAGAAGAGCCGCGAAATTTCAACTGCGCGTTATGAACCGTATTTTTGGCGGGATCCCAGAAAGCAGTTCTGCTGCCCGGATGGAAAATACATCTTCTTCTGAAGCGGAAACAGCTTCAGAGCCGGAAACAACTTCAGAGTCGGAAACGGCAGAATCGACTGCTGTTCCAGAAGAACCCGAAGAATCCGATTCTGGCACAGCACCGGATGAGGAGGAAAACAGAGAAATGCAGATGAATGTGCAGGTTGGCGGCAGTACCTTTACTGCCGCTTTGGAAGAAAACGAAGCGGTGGACGCGCTGGTGGATATGATGGAACAAGGTTCTGTCACCATCCAGATGAGCGATTATTCGGGCTTTGAAAAGGTAGGGACTCTGGGAACAATTCCTGGAGCTATACCCGGCTGGGCCATATCGATGATCTTACCGGCTGGGAAGAGGCTTTGGGCAGCGGCGATGTGACAGTTACCTTTTCTTTGGAGGAATAGGGAATGAAAATCGATGAGCAGAATCAGTCACCGGAAAAACTGGAGGAATTATATCAGTTCGGGAAAAGCCTGAAAGCGGAACCACAGCCGCCGGTTTCAGGATCAGGGCGGAATTTCCATCGGGGATGGGGCGCTGATCGGCCACAATGTGGTGCTGGCAACCCTCAACCATAGGATTGCCCCTGATGAGCGGCACGATTTATTTCCGGCGCCGATCCGTATTGGGAAGAATGTCTGGATCGGCGCAAATGCTACAGTGCTCCCCGGCGTCATGATTGGAGACAATGCAGTGATTGCCGCTGGTGCGGTAGTGACAAAGGATGTACCCGCGAATGCAGTTGCAGCCGGCGTTCCGGCCAGGGCCATCCGAAAGATAGAATAGAGAAGAAATACCAGAAAATCAGCACACCGAAAAATTTTACCTTCGGCGTGTTGATTTTTTTCTTTTGTTTGCGTATGATAGTTCATATCATAATGTGACTTGAAAAAATACAGAAAATCAGCTCTAATCAGGGGGACAGTTATGGGAATGAACTGGACGGACCCGGGAATGCCCAGGTATCTTCAGGTATATCAATATTATAAGGAACTGATCGTGACAGGTAAGATGCTGCCGGGGGCCCGGATGCCGTCGGTGCGGAAGTGTGCCGCCCAGCTGCAGGTCAGCCGGACGACGGCGGAGGCTGCCTATATGAATCTGGCGGCGGACGGTTATATTCTCTCCCGGCCTCAGAGCGGTTTTTATGTGACCGGACGGGGGCAGAATGAGCAAAAGAACCGGAAGCGGGAGCGGGACAGCGGCCGGAGCCGGAAGGAGATTCTCTATCCTTTCGCCTCCTCTGCCCTGGATCGGGAGAGCTTTAATTTTGATCTGTGGCGCCGGTATATTAAGAGTGCCCTGCGCCAGGACGAGCGGCTGCTGTCCTACGGCGAGCCCCAGGGGGAATATGATCTGCGGGAGGCGATCTGCGGTTATCTCGCCCAGAACCGGAACGCGGTGTGCAAGCCGGAGGACGTGATCGTGGGGGCCGGTGTCCAGAGCCTGCTCCACATCCTGCTGCCCCTGCTGAAAAAAGACCGGCACAGCGTGTTTCTCCAGAATCCCCGGTTCCTGCAGGGGGCGGCCCTCTTTGAGGACTATGGTTTTGTGCGGACAGAGAACCGGCAGCAGGCGGATATCCTGTACATTACGCCTTCCCAGATGACCCGTCAGGGAGATATCATGCCGGTGGCGGACCGGATCGCCCTGATCCGCCAGGCACAGGAACAGGGACAGCTGATTATAGAGGATGATTATGACAGCGAATTCCGCTACATGAACCGTCCTACCCCCTGTCTCCAGGGACTGGCAGGAGGAGAGGAGATCGTCTATGTCAGTACCTTTTCCAAGCTGCTGCTCCCCTCGATCCGAATCAGTTTTATGGTTCTGCCCCCCAGCCTGCTGGAAGCATATCTGGTCCGCCGGGATATGTACAACCAGACTGCCTCCAAGACAGAGCAGATCGCTCTGTGTCAGTTTATCCGGGACGGCCATCTCAACAGCCAGATCAGGAAGGCAAAGCGACTGTATACCGGCAAAGCCAGGCAGCTGTGTGAAGAAATCGAAAAAGTTTTCAGCGGCGGTGCAAAGGCCCGGATGGGCCAGGGCGGCTTTTATATCCAGATGGAGCTTTCCTGTCCCCTTTCTCTGGAAGAGATGACGGCGCGGGCGGAATCACAGGGCATCTCTCTGATCCCCATGGAAGAAAAGGGAGAGCAGAAAACCTTCCTCCTTTCCTGCTCCCCGGTGCCGGCCAGCCAGTATCATCAGGCTCTGATGCTGCTGAAAGATGTCTGGCAGGTGTGAGCAGAACCAGAAAATGGATAACTGGACACATGTTCTGTTGTGTGATATACTGAAAAGCGCATGAAGAATGCCGGAGATTTTTCAGATTGGAACGGGTATGGGTATGAACCGAAGCAGAAAATGGATCATATACGCGGTGCTGGCGGGGATCATCCTGGTCTGGACAGCACTGTCAGGAGATAAAGATTACTATTACAGAGAATTTGGGCAGAATGGGCTGACCCGCTTTCACAATGACTCTCTGTCGGCTGACGAGGCCAGTGAATATGACGGCATTCTGGCGGAGACTCCCTCTGTGTCCCTGCCTGCCGGCAGCTACACCATTATCATGAATTATGAAACCGATACGGATGATAATACCTTCTATATTTATACCGATGACAGTTATTTCAGCAATATGGAAGGTGTTTTACTGTCTGCCCCTTCCTGCCGGGAGGTGCAGATTCAGCTGGAGGAGGACGGGAAAAATCTGACCGTCTGTCTCTACTATAACGGTACCGGCAGCCTGAATATCAAAAATGTGGTGATCCAGTCTGACGGGCCGGTCTGTACCGACCGGTTCTTTATCTGCGGGGCGGCCCTGATCCTGCTGGGCATCTGGGTTTACCTGGACTGGAAAGAGAGCTCCGCCAGAAAGACATACCTGTGGCTTCTGAGCCTGGGTCTGCTGGCCACCATTCCTTTTATCAATGGTTATCTGATCAAAGGCCAGGATATGTCCTTTCATCTGAACCGGATTGAGGAGATCTGTGCCGGCCTGCAGGATGGCCAGTTTCCGGTGCGCATCCAGCCCGATACTCTGAATGGATATGGTTATGCCGCACCGCTGATGTATCCGGAGCTTTTCCTGTATCTGCCGGCTCTTCTGCGTGCGGCAGGCGTCTCGATGGTGACAGCGGTGGGATTGTTTATGCTGCTGGTGAATATGGCCACAGGGGCTATTATGTATTTTTGCGCCGGAAGAATGTTTTCTTCCCGTTTTACAGCTCTGGTTTGCAGCCTGCTGTATGCTTTAGCGATTTACAGGCTGATCAACTGCTATACCCGGTTTGCTCTGGGAGAACTGCTGGCCATGACCTTTATGCCGCTGCTGGTATACGGACTGTATGAAGTACTGAAAGGGAATCCGGACCGATGGCCATGGCTGACTGCCGGTATCTGCGGTGTCCTCCAGAGCCATGTGATTTCCACCCTGTTTGCAGTGATGATCACCTTCCTGTTCTGTCTGATTTTTATCCGAAAGGTATTTGAAAAATCCAGGTTTTTCGCTCTGGTGAAATCCGGGCTGTGGTCGGTGATTCTGAATCTCTGGTTTCTGGTGCCCTTCCTCCATATGTTCCGGGAAGAGCTGAATACCGGTTCCATGCAGCTTCAGTTTGAAAAAATCGCCCTTTCCTTTGTACAGATCTTTCAGGTCTTTCCCCGGGCCCAGGGGGATACCAGCTTTGTGGGAGAGAGCCTGAACGGGAAAATGTCCCTCTGTCTGGGGATTGCCCTGATTTTCTTTTCCGCCTGCTGTCTGTACGGCATTGCAGTAAAGGCATGGCGGCGGGAGCGGACCATGCCCTGTGTCTGTCTGGGACTGGGCATTTTCTTCGTATTGATGACAACCCAATGGTTTCCCTGGGACATTCTGTTCCGGGTTCCGCTGTTTGAAAAAGGAATTTCCTTTATCCAATTTCCCTGGCGTTTCCTTTCCTGCGCCGCGGTATTCCTGACCTTCAGCGCGGGAGCAGGGGCTGAATGGCTGAAGGAGCAGTGCGGCAGTCCCTGCAGCGTCCTGGCGGCGGCCCTGATTCTGGCCATCCTGCCGGCGTGCTATTATATGGATGATTTCGCCAGAGGAGACATTTATCTGATGAAAGAAGAGCTGCCTGACCGGGATGATATCGCCGGCGGGGAATATCTGTACACCGGCACTGATGTGGCATGGCTGAAAGATCGGGAGGCAGTTCCCCTTTCAGACGACCCGGATTTCTCTGTGACGGATTTTCAAAAACAGGGAACCAGCATGGTGATGGAATATCGGCTGGACGGAACAGAAAGCTCCGGGGCAGTGGTGGAAATGCCGGTACTCTATTATCCGGGCTATATAGCCGTCTGGGAGGGTGAAGGAGAAAATCAGCAGCTTCTGGAGATATCCAGAGGAAAGAATCAGCTGGCAGAGCTGTCAGTCCCTGCCGGCGAAGGCGTAATTGTAATGAAATATCAGGGACTGACCGCCTGGAGGATGGGCTTTTATATCAGTCTCATCGGGCTGGCTCTTTTCTGCGGCTCCCTCTGGATGGAGCGAAAACATATCGCAGCAGTAAGTAAGCAGTCAATGTAGGTGTGATCCGTAGACGGGAGGAAATAACGTGGCATCCAGTAAAAAGACAACAGGAAAAGCAGCCGGAAATGGCAGAAAGACTTCTTCCGGCAAAAGGCAGCAAGGCAGCCAGAAACAAAAAAAGCAGGAATCGCCAGTGGTATTTTTAGATGAAATTTTATTCTTGCTGACAACAGCAATTTCCGTCATACTATTATTCAGCAATTTTCATCTGTGCGGAAGTCTGGGGGAAAGCCTGTTTGCTTTTATGCATGGGATGATGGGGCAGGCCGGTTATCTGTTTCCCTTTTTCTTTTTCGGAATTATGGTGTTTTTCATTTCCAACCGGCGTAATTATATCGCTATGCTGAAGTTAATGGCAGTTATTTTGGTTTTCTGGCTTGCGTGCGGTGTCCTGCAGCTGTTCAGCAGCCAAATGCCCCATGATACTTGGGATCTTCTCTACTATTATGAGAGAGCTGAGGAAGGAGCTGTATCCGGTGGCGTTTTGGGCGGTATTCTGAATGCGCTTCTTCGGCCCAATGTAGGACTGTGGGGAATGGCAGTGGTATTAATTGTCGCTTTGATTATTTTAATGGTGCTGATTACAGGACGTTCTTTTTTTCAGCCGGTAAAACGAGGCAGCAGCCGTCTGTATTCTGCGGCCAGAGAGGATGTCAGCAGAACCAGGGAATATTATGATGAGTATAGAGCCCAGGCCCGGGAGCGGAAGGCCCAGGAGAGAGAAGAACGGGAAAATCAGAAACGCATGGATCGGAAGATCAAAGGAATCATGAAAGATCCGGTGCTGCGCGTCGGGCAGGATGAGGCTGAGAGTCTGACGGCAGAGACTATCCAGCCTGAGATCGTCCATGGAGACATTCCCGCCCGAACTTCTCGTGCCGAACCTTTGGCAGATGCGGCGGGATACAGTACCCCTCCGGCACACAATCACGCACCCTCAGAACAGGAGCAGCCAAAAGAAACAGAAAAAAAGGACAGGCAGGAAACAGTGGATATTCAGCACCTGAATTCTGCCAGGAATATCAGCCCGATTCAGGTGCCCTTTGACCAGCCTGAAACCGGAGAAGAAGAGGAATCGGCGGACGCGGAAGAGGACTGGCTGTCTCATATCTCCGGGGAAATCGACAGGATTTTTGCGCAGAAAGATGTACGAACGCTTGATGAGCTGAAAGCGGTAGAACACGCTGTTCCTTCTGCGCCGGAAGAAGTTTTTGATCCGTGGGACAATGGGGCAGAGATACAGCCGGACCAGGCAGAAAACCGGCCCGGATATGGCGGAGATGATATATTCCAGGATGTATTTCCTGAGGATGTGCACGAAAAGGAACCGCAGTTCAGCTTTAAAAAATCCTCGCCCCAGTACGAGACCAGAACGATCACCACAGCTTCCGGAAAGGTGATTGAGGCAGAGGTGAAAGCAGAGGATCTGTCAGAAGATGTACCTACGCCCCAGGGGCTTAAAGAAGGACAGGCGGTCCGGCCCGGGCAGAATAGAACTGGACAGAGAATGACCGGACAGAACAGTTCCGTACAAATGAGTCAGACCGGAATCGGGCAGGCAGGAGCGGCTGCGGCAGTTCCTCAGCCGTCCAGGCCCCCGAGACCCTATCAGTTCCCTCCGTTCAGCCTGCTGACCCAGCCCCAGGGAAAGGGGAGCCGGAACCGGGATCAGGAACTGAAGGAAACTGCGATTAAACTGCAGCAGACGCTGAAAAGCTTCGGCGTGGGCGTCAGCGTAACCAATATCAGCTGCGGCCCGGCTGTCACCCGCTATGAGGTTTCCCCGGAGCAGGGTGTAAAGGTGAGTAAAATCGTCTCCCTGACCGATGATATCAAACTGAATCTGGCAGCGGAGGATATCCGCATCGAGGCGCCTATCCCCGGCAAAGCCGCCGTGGGAATCGAGGTGCCGAACAAGGAAAAGGTGACGGTTTATTTCCGGGAGCTGGTGGAATCGGAAGAGTTCCGCAAACATCCGTCGAAGCTGGCCTTCGCTGTGGGTAAGGATCTGGGCGGCCGCATCGTAGTGACAAACCTGGCCAGTATGCCCCACCTGCTGATCGCCGGCGCCACCGGCTCCGGCAAGTCAGTATGCATCAACACCCTGATTATGAGCCTGATCTATAAGGCTTCGCCGGAGGATGTCCGCCTGATCATGGTAGATCCTAAAGTGGTGGAATTAAGTGTATACAATGGTATTCCCCATCTGCTGATTCCTGTGGTCACTGACCCGAAGAAGGCGGCCGGAGCCCTGAACTGGGCAGTGGCGGAGATGACCGACCGATATAAGAAATTTGCTGAATGCACAGTCAGAGACCTGAAAAGTTATAATGAGAAGGCGGACCGGCATGAGCTGGCCCCTGACGGGGAGCCGATGAAAAAGCTGCCCCAGATCGTCATTATTGTAGACGAGCTGGCTGATCTGATGATGGTGGCGCCGGGAGAGGTAGAGGACGCTATCTGCCGTCTGGCCCAGCTGGCCAGAGCCGCGGGCATCCACCTGGTACTGGCGACTCAGCGGCCCTCGGTTAATGTCATCACCGGCCTGATTAAGGCCAATATGCCCTCCCGGATCGCCTTCGCCGTTTCCTCCGGCGTGGATTCCAGAACCATTCTGGATATGAACGGCGCGGAAAAGCTGCTGGGAAAGGGCGATATGCTCTTCTCTCCGTCCGGCTATCCCAAGCCGGTGCGGCTCCAGGGGGCATTTGTCTCCGACCAGGAGGTGGCAGCTGTAGTGAAGTTCCTGTCAGAGCATTCCGACGGCCCTGCCTACCACAGCGCGGTGGAAATGCAGCTTTCCGGGGAAAACGGCCTGGGAGACCACGGCACAGGCGGCCAGTCGGAGCGGGACGCTTATTTCGTACAGGCGGGGCGCTTCGTCATCGAAAAGGAAAAAGCCTCCAGCGGTATGCTGCAGCGAGCCTTTAAAATCGGCTTTAACCGGGCTGCCAGGATCATCGACCAGCTGTCTGAGGCCGGTGTCGTGGGAGAGGATGAAGGAACGAAGCCGAGAAAAGTGCTGATGACCATGGAAGAGTTTGAGGCTTATGTAGCCGGACAACAGAATACAATATAGCAATCAGTCCTGGCAGACAGGACAATAAGCAAGGAGGAACCGCGCATGCTTCTGCGTCAGTTGTTGGAAAATGTAGACTATGAACAGGTACAGGGGGATCTGGATATCGAGATCACGACCCTGGTATATGATTCCAGAAAGGTGGAAAAGGGCTCGGTGTTCGTGTGCATCAGCGGAACCGCCGTTGATGCCCATCAGTTTATCCCGTCGGCTGTGGAAGCCGGCGCCGCCGCTGTTATCGTTGAGAAGGAAGTGGAGGCCGCGCCGGGGGTGACAGTGGTCAGAACCCCGTCTGCCCGTTCTGCCCTGGCGAAAATGTCCTACATATATTTCGGCAGGCCGACAGACCAGATGATTACCGTGGGCGTAACCGGCACCAAGGGAAAAACCACCACCACTCATATGATGAAGGCCATTCTGGAGCAGGCAGGAAAGAAGGTGGGCATGGTAGGCACCAACGGCGCTTATATCGACGGTCAGCTGTATCCGACAAAAAACACCACTCCCGAATCCTATGAGCTGATGGAATATTTCCGCCGGATGGCGGACGCCGGATGTCAGTATATGATTATGGAGGTTTCTTCCCAGGGCATCATGATGCACAGGGTGGACGGCATGATCTTTGACTACGGCGTGTTCACCAATATCTCGCCGGACCATATCGGCCCCAACGAACACAAGGACTTTGAGGAATATCTTTATTACAAAAGCCAGATGCTGAAAATCTGCCGCTGCGGCATCGCCAATATGGACGATGAACATTTCAACCAGGTGACCCGGGATCACTGCGGCCGTCTCTACACCTACGGCATCAATCCAAAGGCGGATTTGTATATCGATCATGTCAAATTTTTATCGGAGCATGGATTTCTGGGCATCGGTTTTGACCTGGAGGGAATGGCACACTATCATGTGCGGGTGAACATCCCCGGCATGTATAATGCATACAATGCCCTGGCAGCCATCTGCCTGGCTCAGCTGCTGGGCATCGATGAGAAGGCGGTTCAGGAAGCAATGAATACCATCACCGTAAACGGACGGATGGAACTGGTCTATGCAGGAGATTTTTCCGTTATCGTGGATTACGCCCACAACGCCGTCAGCATGGAAAGCCTGCTGACCACACTGCGGGCCTACCAGCCGAAACGGCTGGTCTGTGTATTCGGCTGCGGCGGAAACCGCTCGAAGCTGAGGCGGTATGACATGGGAGAAATTGGCGGCTCCATGGCAGATCTGTGTATTATCACTGCGGATAATTCCCGCTGGGAAAAGGTGGAGGACATTATTGCGGATATTAAGATCGGCCTGGGAAAAACCAGCGGAAAATATATCGAGATCCCTGACCGGCGGGAGGCGATTTCCTACAGCATCCAGAACGCCCTGCCAGGGGATATGATCGTGATTATCGGCAAGGGCCACGAGGATTACCAGGAGATCGAGGGCGTGCGGTATCCCTTCCTGGACAGCGCGGTGGCCAGAGAGTGCCTGGAGGAACGGCTGGGCCGCAAGGCGCCGGCGGCAGAAGAGTAGGAGGAAGAAATGGAGCATATGACAGTAAAGGAAATTCTGGAGGCCACCGGAGGCAGGCTGCTCCAGGGCAGCCCGGACACGCCGGTACGGCAGCTGGTGATTGATTCCCGGAAGACAGAACCGGGAGATCTGTTCGTTCCCTTCCGGGGAGAGAACACAGACGGTCACCGGTTTATCCCCATGGCCTGTGAGAAGGGAGCTGCGGCCTGTCTGACGGAAGAGGAGGGAATCACAGCCCCTGAGGGCCGGGCGCTGATTTATGTGGAGAACACCCGCAGCGCCCTCCAGGCAGTGGGGGCATACTGTCGGAAACGGCTGACTCTGCCGGTGATCGGTGTGACAGGCAGCGTGGGAAAAACCTCCACCCGTGAGATGATCGGGACGGCTCTGTCTGCCAGATACCGGGTATTTCAGACCCACGGCAATTATAACGGACAGCTGGGACTGCCGATTATGCTTTCCCAGATCGGGCCGGAGGATGAGGCGGCGGTGCTGGAAATGGGCATGAGCCTGCCGGGAGAGATGGCTGTCATCGCCAGGATGGCCGCCGTCAATATGGCTGTATTCACCAACATCGGCGTATCCCATATCGAAAATCTGGGTTCCCGGGACCGGATCTGTCAGGAAAAGCTCCATATCACCGACGGTATGCCGGAGAACGGCCTGCTGATCTTAAACGGGGATGATGACATGCTGCGTCGGTACGGGACAGAGCTGCCCTTTCGGAAGGTGTGGTACGGAACCGGAGAAGGATGTGATTATCAGGCTCTGGATGTCCATATGGAGGAAAACCAGGCAGCCTTCTCCATCCTGTGTCAGGGACGGACGATGCCAGTCAGGCTCCATGTACCCGGCATCCACAATGTGAAAAACTGTCTGGCTGCTGTAGCTGCCGCCTGTGAGATGGGCATTCCCATGGAAGAGGCTGTGAAGGCGCTGGAAGGTTTCCATGGATTTACCCGCCGTCTGGAGATGAAGGAGACCCCGGAGGGAATCCATCTGATTGACGATACCTATAATGCCAGCCCGGATTCCATGAAGGCAGCCCTCCAGGTGCTGAACGCCATGAACTGCGGCGGCAGAAAGATCGCTGTGCTGGCTGATATGCTGGAGTTGGGGGAGAATTCCCCTCTGTTCCACTACCAGACCGGCGTGTACGGCGGCTCTCTGCACATTGATGCCTTCTATATTATCGGAGATCGTGCCCGGGAAATCGGAAGAGGGGTCGAAGAAACATCCCCTGGGGCTTCTGTCTGTTACTGGTCGGACAACCGTAAAGCGGCAGAGGCTCTGGCAGCGGAAGCCGGGCCGGGAGATCTGATTCTGCTGAAAGGCTCCAACGGCATGAAACTGAATGAGATTGTGGCTTTTCTGATGAAAGAAGAGAAGAAATAAATGAAATACGCGGATGTAATTGTGGATATCGCCCAGGGCAGCCTGGACAGGATTTTTCAGTACCGGATCCCTGATGGGATGGGGGAAGAGCTGACAGAGGGAACCCCTGTCTATGTCCCTTTCGGCAGGGGCAACAGGCTGGTAAAGGGATATATCACCGGCTTCTCAGATCAGACGTCCTATCAGCCGGAAGGACTGAAGGAGATCCACAGTGTGATCCGGGGCGAAATGTCCATCGAACAGCGGCTGCTGTCCCTAGCTGTCTGGATGAAGCAGCGGTACGGCTGTACCATGATCCAGGCCATGAAAACGGTGACGCCGGTGAAAAAAAAGGTAAAGCCCCGGGTGGAGCGGGTTCTGATGCGTACAGTCTCCACCGGGGAGATCCTGGATTATCTCCACACCCATGTAAAGAAAAACCAGACAGCCCGCATTCGTCTCCTCCAGGCGCTGGCGAGCGATGAACAGATTCCCTATGAGGCAGTGCTCCACAAACTGAATATCAGCAAGTCTGCCCTGGACAGTGTGATTCAGGCCGGACTGGCCAGGCTGGAGGAAAAGCGCAACATGAAGGAAGCGGAGGGCGGCCCCGTTGTCCCCCATGTCGTATTGAACGAAGAGCAGGAGAAGGCAGTCAGCCAGTTTGTCCGGGACTTTGACCGGGGACAGCCCGGCGTTACGCTGCTGCATGGGATCACCGGAAGCGGCAAGACAGAGGTCTATATGGAAATGATTGCCCACATTCTGTCCAGAGGCAGACAGGTGATTATGCTGATTCCGGAGATTTCCCTGACCTACCAGACTGTGATGCGGTTTTACCGCCGGTTCGGCTCCAGGGTGGCCTTTATCCACTCCCGCCTGTCCCAGGGCGAGCGGTATGATCAGTTTGAGCGGGCCAGGAACGGGCAGGTCAGTATTATGATCGGTCCCAGGTCCGCTCTTTTTACGCCTTTTCCCAGACTGGGGCTGATTGTGATCGATGAGGAGCATGAGGGTGCCTACAAAAACGAGACCGTTCCCCGGTATCACGCGGTGGACGTGGCGAAAAGACTGGCGGAGATGACAGGGGCTGGACTGGTGCTGGGCTCTGCCACCCCCTCCGTGGACACCTACGCCAGAGCTGTCCGGGGAGATTATAAACTGGACAGGCTGACCAGGAGAGCGCAGGAAGGGAGCCGGCTGGCAGCTGTGTCGGTGGTGGACCTGCGGGAAGAGCTGAAAGCGGGAAACCGCAGTATCTTCAGCCGACGGCTGTTTGCCGGAATTACGCAGCGGCTGGAGCAGAAGGAGCAGGTGATGCTGTTCCTGAACCGGAGGGGCTATTCCAGTTTTGTCTCCTGCCGCAGCTGCGGGGAAGCAATCAAGTGCCCCCACTGCGATGTTTCCCTGAAAGCCCACAGAAACGGTATGCTGGTTTGCCATTACTGCGGTTATACCGCCCCGATTCCCAGGCTGTGCCCTTCCTGTGGGTCACCTTATATCGCCGGCTTCGGCACCGGCACCCAGAAAGTGGAAGAAGCAGCTGTCAAAATGTTCCCCAAGGCCCGCATCCTGCGGATGGATCAGGACACCACCGGAGGGAAGGACGGACACGAGAAAATTCTGTCTGCCTTTATGGCCCATGAGGCTGACATCCTTATCGGCACTCAGATGATCGTGAAGGGACACGATTTCCCCGATGTTACCCTGGTGGCGGCCCTGGCTGCGGATCTCTCCCTTTACGCCGACGATTTCCGGGGGGCGGAGCGGACCTTCCAGCTGCTGACTCAGGCGGCTGGCAGAAGCGGCCGCCGGGGGAGGCCGGGGGAAATGCTGATCCAGACCTACGTGCCGGAGCATTACAGCATCCGGGCAGCGGCAGAACAGGATTATGAAATGTTTTTCCGGGAGGAAATGTCCTACCGCCGTCTGATGGACTACCCTCCCTGTACAGAGATGGTTTCTGTCACAGTCTCTTCGCGGAGGGAGGAACTGGCAAAGGAGGGGGCGGCGCTGATCGCCGGAAAACTGGGTGATTTTTGTCAGACCGGTCTTACAGTCATCGGACCGGCAGACCCGGGCATTACAAAAATCAACGATATTTTTTATCAAATCGTATATTTTAAATCCGGGGATTCCAGACTGATTTTACAGGCAGTAAATGAAATAGAATCCTATTATGAATGGACGGATTTGAAAAAAAATGTTATGATACAATTTGATTTCAAATAAAATGCGATCTTATATGACATATGAAAGGATTGAAACAAGACTATGGCAATTAGAAATATCCGTACTTTGGGCGACGATGTGCTCCGGAAAACATCCAAGCCTGTAAAAGAGATGACAGAGCGAACAAAAAACCTGATTGAAGATATGCTGGATACCATGTATCTGGCCGGGGGCGTGGGTCTGGCAGCACCCCAGGTGGGCGTCCTGAAGCGGATTGTAGTGATTGATGTGGGCGATGGCCCTGTGGTGCTGGTAAATCCCCAAATCATAGAGACAGACGGTGAACAGTCAGGCCTGGAAGGATGTCTCAGTCTCCCCGGAAAGCACGCAATAGTAACACGGCCCAATCATGTGATCGTAAAAGCCCAGGACAAAAATATGGAGGAATTTACTCTGGAAGGGGAAGAACTGATGGCCAGGGCCATCTGCCATGAATGTGATCATCTGGACGGCATTATGTATGTAGATAAAATGGAAGGGGAACTGATGGATGTTCCTGCAGAGGATGAAGAATAGAAGGAAAAAATGAATTTTATATGAAGTGGTTCTTTTTTCCCTATTTTCGGTTATAATGAAAGAATGAAATAAAGGATGTGACCTGCAATGAAAATCGTATATATGGGCACCCCGGATTTTGCTGTCGGCCCGCTGGAAGCTTTGCGGAAAGCAGGATTTGAAATTGCCGCCGCGGTAACTCAGCCGGATAAGCCGAAGGGCAGGGGAAAAGCAGTCCAAATGCCTCCGGTAAAGGAAAAGGCTCTGGAATATGGCATTCCGGTCTATCAGCCCCGGCGGGTAAAAGACAGCGAATTTACAGCCGTCCTCCATTCCATCGCTCCGGATGTGATTGTAGTGGCAGCTTTCGGCCAGCTTCTTTCAGGGGAGATTCTGAGAATTCCCCGGTATGGCTGCCTGAATATCCATGCCTCCCTTCTGCCGCGGTACAGAGGCGCCGCTCCGATCCAGTGGGCGGTAATCAATGGAGAGGAGAAAACCGGCGTCACCATCATGCAGATGGATGAAGGGCTGGATACCGGTGATATGCTGCTGAAAGAAGAGGTGGCCATCGCCCCTGACGAGACCGGCGGTTCCCTCCACGATAAACTGAGCGCTCTGGGCGCGGACCTGATTGTACAGGCTTTAAACAGGCTGGAGAAAGGGGAGCTGATTCCCGTACCCCAGACCGGAGAATCCTGTTACGCATCGATGCTGGAGAAGTCTATGGGAAAAATCGACTGGAACAGACCGGCAGCGGAAATCGAGCGGCTGATTCGGGGGATGGATCCATGGCCCAGCGCTTACTCCCGTCTTCAGGGAAAGATGATTAAGATCTGGAAAGCTGTGGTTGAGCCGGACAGCTGCCCCGACTTATATCCCGGACAGATCTGCGCTGTTACCAAACATGATTTCTCTGTGAAGACCGGCAGCGGCCTCCTGCGTGTTACCTGCCTGCAGCCCGAAGGGAAAAAGCGTATGGATGCAGACGCATTTCTGAGAGGGTATCCGCTGACGGAAGGACTATGTTTTAAAGATTAGGAGATGACAGAATGTTTTACCCCATCTTTGACCCAACCTATTTTCTGGTTCTGATCGGCGCTGTTTTATCCATTATGGCGTCGGCCAGGGTCAGATCCACTTATTCCGCTTATTCCAAAGTCGGCAGCCGCTCCGGCATGACCGGCGCAGAAGCAGCCAGAAGGATTCTGAATTCCCAGGGGATTTATGATGTCTCTATCCAGCACGTGGCAGGGGAACTGACAGATCACTATGATCCGTCCTCCAAGGTGCTGCGTCTGTCTTCCTCGGTATACGGGTCAACTTCTGTAGCTGCGGTAGGCGTGGCTGCCCATGAGTGCGGCCATGCAGTGCAGCATGCCCGCGCCTATATGCCGCTGAAGATCCGGACGGCTCTGGTTCCCGCGGCAAATCTGGGAGCCACCATCGCCTGGCCCCTGCTGATCTTCGGACTGCTGATTTCAGGCCGGAATTCCTTTCTGATTAATCTGGGCATCCTGCTGTTCAGCCTCTCTGTGCTGTTTCAGCTGGTAACTTTGCCGGTAGAACTGAATGCTTCTAACCGGGCGATGCGGCTGCTGGAGGAAAACGGCATCCTCTACCGAGATGAAGTATCCGATGTGCGGAAGGTACTTTCTGCAGCAGCCCTGACTTATGTGGCAGCGGCAGCCGCTTCACTTCTGCAGCTGCTGCGGGTAATTCTGCTGTTCGGAGGACGGAGGGATCGTGACTAAAGTCAATACAAGGGAAATGGCCGCTCTGATGGTTCAAAAGATCATGGATCAGGGGGAATACAGTCATGTGCTGCTCCGCCGGACCCTGGCGGCCTGCCCGGAACTGGAAAAAAGAGACAGAGCATTTATCACCAGAATGGTTACAGGGACGGTGGAGCGATGTCTGTTTTTAGATTATGGAATTAATCGGGTGGCCAGCACCCGTGTCAGTAAGATGAAACCTTTCATTCGGGCGGTGCTGCGGATTTCCGCCTATCAGATTTTTTATATGGACAGTGTGGAGGACAGGGCAGCCTGCAATGAAGGCGTAAACCTGGTGAAAAAACATGGGTTGCGAAATCTGTCTGGTTTTGCAAACGGAGTTTTGCGCGCTCTGATTCGAAATAAAGATCAGCTGCTGGCCCTGGAGGGCATCGATGACCCGGCAGAAAGGGAGTCTCTGACATACTCCGTTCCCCGGTGGATTACCGGGCGGTGGCATCAGATGTTTTCCGCTGACGCAGTGCGTCAGATATTGGAGGGCATCTCAGAGGAAGCGCCGCTGACAGTACGGATCAATCAGAGTCTGGCTTCCACAGAGCAGGTAAAACAGTCTTTGGAGCAGGATGGCGTATCGTGGAAACCGGGGCCATGGTTTCCCGGAAGTCTGATTCTGTCGGGATCAGTTCCGCCGGATCAGCTGAAATCCTTCCGGAGAGGATGGATTCAGATACAGGATACCAGTTCCCAGACAGTGGGGGCGGCGGCAGATCCTGAAGCGGGCTGCTGTATTATTGATGTGTGTGCTGCCCCCGGCGGAAAGACAATGGATGTAACAGACCGGCTGAGAGGGACAGGACATGTATGGGCATGTGACCTGACAGAACGTAAAGTCAGCCTGATCCGGGAAAATCTGGAGCGGACCGGCTTTTCCAATGTGGAAACAGTGGTTCATGATGCCTGCGTGTATGAAGAAAAATGGGAGCAGAAGGCCGATCTGGTGATCGCGGATCTTCCATGCTCAGGTCTGGGTGTGATTGGGAGAAAGCCTGATATCCGTTACCGGGTGACACCGGAGGAAATTACCGGCCTGCAGCGACTGCAGCGGCAGATTCTCTCTGTGGTGAGCCGCTACGTGAAGCCGGGAGGAAGGCTGATCTATTCTACCTGCACCATTACCAGAGAAGAAAATGAAGAAAATGTCCGGTGGATTCAGACGCATCTTCCTTTTGTGCTGACACCGCTGACCGGGACCCTTCCCGAAGGGCTGCGGGGCGGAACAGCAGAAAAAGGCTGGCTGCAGCTGCTGCCGGGTGTTCATGGCTGTGACGGATTTTTTCTCTCTCAGTTCCGCAGAATCTGAGAAGAAGGGGCGTACAGGAAGGAGTAAGAAATTCGATGACAAACGATAAGAAAGATATTCGGTCGATGACACTGGCAGAACTGACAGATACATTGACCGATATGGGAGAAAAAAAATTCAGGGGAAAACAGATCTTTTCCTGGCTGCACAGCCGTCATGCGGCTTCTTTCGATGAAATGACGGATCTGTCCCGGGAACTCCGGAAAAAACTGGAGGAAACTTTTCAGCTGATTACCCTCATCCCGGTTACCGTCCTGGTATCTGAGATCGACGGCACCAGGAAATATCTTTTTCGTCTTCCTGACGGGAATGTCATCGAAAGTGTTCTGATGAAATATAAACACGGCAGCAGTGTATGCGTTTCTTCTCAGGCAGGCTGCCGGATGGGCTGCCGCTTCTGCGCCTCCACTCTGGATGGGCTGGCCAGAAATCTGGCGCCGTCGGAAATACTGGAACAAATCTACGGGATTATCCGGGATACCGGCGAGAAGGTATCCAATGTGGTAATCATGGGCTCTGGCGAGCCCCTGGATAATTATGACAATGTCATCCGCTTTATCCGCCTGCTCACAGATGAGAACGGCTGCCATCTCAGCCAGCGGAACATCACCCTGTCCACCTGCGGCATCGTGCCCGGCATCCGCCGACTGGCAGAGGAAGATCTGCCGATTACTCTGGCCCTTTCTCTTCACGCTTCCGATGACGAATCACGGCGGGAGCTGATGCCCATTGCAAGAAAATACAGCATCCGGGAGGTAATTTCAGCCTGTGATGACTATTTTGCACGTACCGGCCGGAGAATCAGCTATGAATACAGTCTGGTAAAGGATGTAAATGATTCGGAAGAACATGCCAGACGTCTGGCTGCCCTTTTGCGGGGACGAAACTGCCATGTCAATCTGATTCCGGTGAACCCGATTAAAGAACGGAATTTCCGTTCTATCAGCCGCACAGAAGCGCAGAATTTTAAATTAACTCTTGAAAAATACGGAATAAATGCTACTATAAGAAGGGAAATGGGCCGTGATATACAAGGTGCATGCGGCCAGTTAAGAAGAAAATTTCAGTCAGAAGAGACTGTTTATCAATAGATATTAACTCACGAGAGGAGGAAGACCGATGCTGACTTATGCGTTAACAGACGTGGGTCTGCACAGAAGCGTCAACCAGGATTCTGTGTTTTGGTCAGAGCAGTCTGTGGGGCGTCTTCCAAATTTGTTTATTGTCGCCGATGGCATGGGCGGACACAAGGCTGGGGATTATGCCTCTTCTCTGGCGGTTCGCCGTATGACAGAGATCATTAAAAACGCTGAAGGGCCGGAGACAGCGGATCCGGCGTCTTTATTAAAATACGCAGTGAATCAGGTAAACGGAGAAGTGTTTCAGGCGGCCTCAGAAAATGAAGACTATCAGGGGATGGGCACCACACTGGTGGCCTGTACAGTTGACAATTGCGTGCTGACAGCGGTGAATGTGGGGGACAGCAGACTTTATGTCTGCGGCGATCAGATCAGTCAGATCACAAAGGATCATTCTCTGGTAGAAGAAATGGTAGAACAGGGAGCCCTTGAAAAGGACAGTTATGGCTACCGCAGCAGGAAAAATATTATTACCAGAGCGGTCGGCGTACAGGAAATGGTGGACCCGGATATTTTCCAGGTAAAACTGACAGGAAATCAATGGATTTTAATGTGCTCTGACGGATTGACCAATATGGTGGAAGACAGAGAGATCGGAGAAATCCTGCAGGACAGGGCAGATATCCGCCAGTCGGCGGAACGTCTGGTGCGGCAGGCAAATGAAAATGGCGGCAGTGACAACATCGCGGTCATACTTATCAATCCAGAATGCAACAGGGAATAAGGGAGTACATAACAGATGTGCTTTGTTTTCGCCCTTTTTGTGTAAGGAAGGAAAGGACGTGGAATTCGTATTATGTTAAGAGCAGGAATGTTTTTGGGGGGAAGGTATGAAATCCTGGAATGGATTGGCAGCGGCGGCATGTCTGATGTCTACAAAGCCAAATGCCATAAGCTGAACCGCTATGTGGCTGTCAAAGTATTAAAAAGAGAATATATTAATGATACAACCTTTGTATCCAAATTTCAGGCAGAGGCAGAAGCGGCGGCATGTCTGACCCATCCCAATATCGTTAACGTGTATGATGTAGGCCGGGAGGGAGATATTTATTACATTGTCATGGAGCTGGCGGAGGGCATTACTCTGAAACAGTATATCCAGAACAAAGGCAAACTGGAAATCGCCGAATCCATCAGCATCGCCATGCAGATCGCTCAGGGCATTGAGGCGGCGCACCGGCACAATATCGTACATCGGGATATCAAACCCCAGAACATTATCATTTCTTCAGACGGCAGAGTCAAAGTAACAGACTTCGGAATTGCGAAGGCGGCATCCAGCCAGACCATCAGTTCCAATACAATGGGTTCCGTCCATTATATTTCACCGGAGCAGGCCAGAGGCGGCTACTGCGATGAGCGCAGCGACATCTATTCTCTGGGCATCACTATGTATGAGATGCTGACCGGAAGAGTTCCCTTTGAGGGCGATTCTACCGTGGCGGTAGCCCTGCAGCACATTCAGGGAGAGATGGTCCCGCCGAGAGTACTGGACCCTGTGATTCCTGTCAGTATTGAAAAAATCATTTTGAAATGCACCCAGAAAAAACCGGAACAGCGTTACAGTTCTGCTACAGAACTGATTGCGGATTTAAAGCGGGCGCTGATGACGCCTGACGAAGATTTTGTGAAAGCGGTGCCTCTGAACACAGACGGACCTACTATTATTTTCTCCGATGAAGATTCTCAGAGAATCAAGGCAGAGGCGAAACGGGCCGCTGCGGCCAGATCCAGCAGCGAAGCGATGGCAGAGCAGGCCTA
The DNA here is from genome assembly GCA_904397815.1 of Candidatus Paralachnospira sangeri. GTDB lineage: Bacteria > Bacillota > Clostridia > Lachnospirales > Lachnospiraceae > Paralachnospira_A > Paralachnospira_A sangeri. The sequence goes on along the minus strand of CAJFOT010000059.1, from coordinate 9,963 downwards.
TCAGCTGGGAATCGAGGATGATGATTACGATGATGATGAACTGGACGAGGATGATGATTACGATGATGAGGATGATGAGGAAGAAGATGTAGATCCAAGATTTGAACGGATTGTAACCGGAATCGGCGTTATTGTAGCTATTGTCATTGTATTTCTGGCGTTGTATGTGGTAGGCCGGGCTTTCGGCCTTTTCTCCGAAACCCGGAAGAATTCCAATGAAACTAAGGTGACGACAGAAGAATTGGATGAGTCGGTCACCATTATGCCCAGTTTAATAGGCAAAACCCAGGAAGAAGCAGAAGAACTGCTCCAGGAGGCCTCCCTGGGACGCCGCTACCAGTATGACTATTCAGACGAATATGAAGAGGGTTATGTGATTGACCAGGAATATGAAGCAGGAACAGAGGTCAGCAAAAATACCCAGGTACTGATTACTCTGAGCAGCGGGAGCAGCACTGTAACGATACCGGAATCCATTCTGGGCATGTCAGAGCAGGCCGCCAAACGGGCGCTGGTACAGCTGGGGCTGGAGGTCACAGTAGAGACCGGGTACAGCGATACCCAGGAGGCTGGCGCGGTATATGACTGCAATCCTGAAGTGGGCGGTCTGGCGCCGGTAGGCTCTACGGTCACTATTTATATCAGTCAGGGGCCTGAGGTAACGACAGTTTCTGTGCCGGATCTGCGCAACCGCAGCGAGGCAGATGCTCTGTCCCTGCTGGAGCAGAGCGGTCTGACGGCAGGAACCCGCAGTGAGCAGAGCAGCGACAGCGTGGCGGCAGGCAGCGTGATCAGTCAGGGTATCGAACCCGGAACCACTGTGGAGGCAGGAACGGCAGTCTCCTATGTGGTCAGTACCGGCAGCAGTGTTCAGATGACGACAGTGCCCAATCTCCAGGGTGCAACCCAAAGCGCGGCAGAGACCCTGCTGTCTGCCTATGGCCTGAACCTGGGAACGGTCAGCCAGGAATTTGACGAATCCGCTCCGGCGGGAACCGTCATCTGGCAGAGCGAGTCGGCAGGCGCTTCTGTCCAGGAGGGCACGACAGTCAATATTACTGTCAGCAGGGGTCAGGATCTGGTAACAGTACCCAATATCGTAGGCAAATCCCAGACCGAGGCAATTCAGATGCTGACAGACAGCGGCCTGACCCCCAACCATAACGCGGAGGGAGATGCTTACAGCCAGACAGCAGGTCTGAGCACTGTCATCGGCATGGACGCCACAGCAGGACAGCAGGTAGCCAGAGGAACAACAGTAAACTACTGGCTGAGCCTGGGGCCAGAGCCGGCAGGAAGCAGCGAGTCATCCTCAGGCGAATCCGCTTCATCATCAGAAAGCAGCCAGGCGGCGCAGTAGTCCGCTCAGCAGAGACAGTACAGAGGATTTATGGAAAAAGAACAGACGATCAACGGCAGGATTATTAAGGGAATCGCAGGGTTTTACTATGTTCATGACGGCATTGATACCGTCTATGAATGCAGGGCAAAGGGGATTTTCCGGAATCAGAAAATAAAACCCATGGTAGGGGACAGTGTGACAATACAGGTGCTGGATCAGAAGGCCCGGGAGGGCAGCCTGATCCAGATCTGCCAGCGGAAAAACCAACTTATCCGTCCTATGGTGGCAAATGTGGATCAGGCGCTGATCCTTTTCGCCTCCGCATCGCCGGAACCCAATCTGGATCTGCTGGACAGGCTTCTGATCTCCATGGAACTGCAGGATGTCCCTTCCGTCATCTGTTTCGGGAAAGCAGACCTGGCTGATGAAAAGACTGAAACTGGCTTCCGGGAAATCTACGGGAAATCAGGATGTCCTGTTTTCATGATCAGCAATTATGACGGCCGGGGACTGGATGAAGTCCGCACCCTGCTGGCAGGAAAAACAACGGTTCTGGCCGGACCCTCCGGCGTGGGAAAATCCTCCCTGCTGAATCAGATCGTACCGGAAGCAAATATGGAAACCGGAACGGTCAGCAAAAAAATCCAGCGGGGCCGCCATACCACCCGACATTCAGAGCTGTTTTATGTGGAAAAGAATACCTATATCATGGACACTCCCGGCTTCAGTTCTCTGGAGCTTATGGGAATCGCCTGCGATGAACTGAAAGACTGCTACCGGGAGTTCGATCCCTATGAAGGCCTGTGCCGTTTTCAGGGCTGTGCCCATATCCACGAGCCGGACTGCCGCGTCAAGGACGCGGTGAAGAGAGGAGAGATTTCCCGCCGTCGGTATGACTCCTACTGTTTTTTATACAATGAGCTGAAATCCATAAAAAAATATTAAAAGGAAAGGTTCGGAAAGATTATGTTAATATTAGCCCCGTCAATGCTGGCGGCAGATTTTACCCGTCTGGGAGAAGAGATCAGGACCATTGCTGAAGAGGGAGCCCAGTATATTCATCTGGATGTAATGGACGGCGCCTTTGTTCCCAGCATTTCTTTCGGCACTCCTGTGATTCAGAAGCTGCGCAGCTGTGCTGACATTGTATTCGATGTACATATGATGGTGGAGGAGCCTTCCCGCTATGTGGAGGACTATGTGAAAGCCAGTGCGGATATCATCACTGTCCATGCCGAAGCCTGCCGTCATCTGGACCGAACTGTCCAGCAGATCAAAAGCCTGGGCGTAAAGGCCGGTGTGGCGCTGAATCCTGCCACCTCACTTTCTGTTCTGGACTATATGCTGGATCAGGTGGATATGATTCTGCTGATGTCGGTCAACCCCGGTTTTGGCGGACAGAAATATATTCCCTATGTAACGGAGAAAATCAAGATACTGAGACGGTGCCTAAATGAGCGGGGACTTCACACGGATATCCAGGTGGACGGCGGCGTCAACCTTGCCAATGCCAGAGAGGTGATCCACGCCGGCGCCAATGTACTGGTGGCAGGCTCTGCCGTGTTTGGCGATCAGACCAGGGAAAATACCAGAGCCTTTATGAAACTTTTGCGGGAATGTGAACCATGGAACGTAACGCGTTAATCATTACGGGAGGCAGCGCTGATCCTGCGTTTGCCTCCGATTTTATGACAGACAGAGAATACGAGATGATTCTGGCCGTGGATGGCGGACTGGCCCTGTGCCATGACATCGGCCTTTTGCCTACCCATCTGCTCGGGGATTTCGACACGGTAGAAGAGGGACTGCTGGATCGATATGCCCATCTGCCGGGTATTCAGGTAATCCGCCATAATCCTGTCAAAGACGCCACCGATACGGAACTGGCTCTGGATCTGTGTCTGGAAAACCAGGTTTCTTCTGTACATATTCTGGGTGGTACAGGAACCAGAATTGATCACTCTATTGCCAATATTTATATTCTCCTCCATGCTTTGCGGGCCGGCATCCCCTGCGTTATGTATGACACCCACAATAAGCTGTATCTGACTGATCATGCCATAGAGATTGAAAGGGAAAAACAGTACGGAGATTTTATTTCTCTGCTGCCCATCACTGAAAAGGTACAGAGCGTTACGCTGAAAGGATTTAAATACAATTTGGACTGTGTGGATTTTCACATCGGCACCAGTCTGGGGATCAGCAATGAAATCATGGACAGCCGGGCCAGTATCTCCTTTTTGTCAGGAATTTTCCTTGTGATAGAGGCAAGAGACTGAACTGTCCCCTGTTAAATATATAAAACTGGATATTTTTATTAGGACAGATCAGTGCTATGATAAACCTCAAGATCATATATGATTTATGATTAAAGGAGGCTTTTACAATGAAAGAAAAACATATATCTGTCGAAAAACTGGCATTAACCGGACTGTTTGCTGCTTTGTCTTATGTGGTATTCACATTTCTCCAGATTAAGATCAGTCTGCCGGGAGGGGATGCCACTTCGATTCACCTGGGCAATGCGGTATGTGTTCTGGGCGCTCTGCTGATCGGCGGCGTATACGGCGGCCTGGGCGGTGCCATCGGCATGACCATCGGTGACCTGCTGGATCCGATCTATATTGTTTATGCGCCGAAAACCTTTCTGTTAAAATTCTGCATCGGTTTTATCACCGGTCTGATTGCCCATAAAATCGGCAGAATCAATGAGAGCAGCGATGACCGCCATGTATGGCTTTTTGCCAGTCTGGCCGCAGCCTGCGGTTTGCTGTTCAATGTGATCTTCGATCCGCTGCTGGGATATTTCTATAAGCTGCTGATTCTGGGCAGACCGGCTGCGGAGGTGGCTCTGACATGGAATATCCTGTCCACCAGCATCAACGCGGTTATCTCCTTCGCAGCATCTGTGGTGGTATATATGGCCATCAGGAAGGTGCTGCTCCGAAGCGATATGTTTCACCAGATTGCCGCGTAAACCGATAAGGAATGAAAACTATGAAAAATAAGCAGAAACGAATGGCTGTCATTCAGGATCTGTCAGGATTTGGGCGATGTTCTCTGACCGTCGCCCTTCCTGTTATATCCGCCATGAAAATTCAGAGCTGCCCTGTGATCACTTCTATTTTCTCCAATCACACAGCCTATCCCAATTACTTTTTCGATGATTACACGGAGAAAATGCCTGAGTACATCGAAAACTGGAAGAAATTAGGTCTGGTTTTTGATGGAATTTATACCGGATTTCTGGGATCAGAGCGCCAGATTGAAATCGTCCGGGATTTTATCAGAGATTTTAAAGGGCCGGAGACGAAAGTGATCATCGACCCGGTGATGGGAGACAACGGGAAAGCCTATGCCACCTACACGGAAGAAATGTGCGGAAATATGAGGCGCCTGGCGGCGATGGGAGATATTCTGACACCGAATGTCACAGAACTCTGCATCCTGACGGAGACTCCCTACGGAAAGGGCAGCTTTACTGCCGCTCAGTACGCCGAGATGGCAGAAAAGCTGGCGGCGATGGGTCCCTCACAGATCGTCATCACCGGGATCCGCCAGGGAACCTGGATTGCCAACGGCGTCTATGAACGGGGAAAACCTTTCCATATAATCCGGACCAGGAGCGCGGGGGCCTGCCGGTGCGGCACAGGCGATCTGTTTGCTTCCATCATTGCCGCCGATGCGGTAACGGGAACGGATTTCAGCCAGTCTGTCAGAAAGGCTGCTTCCTTTGTGAAAAAGTGCATCATCCGCTCACAGGAGTTAAATATTCCTCTGACAGACGGTGTCTGCTTCGAGGAATACCTGGGAGAACTGGGGCGGGAGCGGTAAAACTGCTTACCGCCCGATTTGTTAACTTAAAATTACCGGCCGGCCTCATGACGCAAAAAATACGGACATAAGGGACAAATGTGCAGTTATGGTTCTGGCAGTCATTCCCGATAAAAATCAAAATAAGGACTTTACGAAAATGCTATAAACTCATATAATGAGAAGTGTCGACGAATCTTGTGTCAAAAGATTGGTCCTGAATCAAAAGATTGGAGTTGTCATGACTATGATGATTGATAAACAGAATCCGGTGATTCTGGCATCAGCCTCTCCCCGGCGGCGGGAGCTGATCCGTCTGCTGGGCATCCCTGTCCGGTCAGAAGCAGCCGGAGGATCGGAACAGATTACCACCACATGTCCCTGGGAGGCTGTAGAACAGCTGTCTGAGCAGAAGGCCCGGGAGATTGCCCTGGCGAATCCCGGCCAGACTGTCATCGGCGCAGACACAGTTGTCGCCTGCGATGGCCGGATCTTCGGAAAACCGGGAAATGAGCAGGAGGCGTACCAGATGCTTCACACTCTGCAGGGAAAAACCCATCAGGTGTATACCGGCGTCACCATTCTCTCGATCAGCTCGGATGGGAGAGAAATGAGAAAAACCTTCCATGAAGAGACAGCAGTGGAAGTATATCCCATGTCTGATGAAGAAATATGGAATTACATTAAAACCGGGGAGCCAATGGACAAAGCCGGCGCTTATGGCATCCAGGGCAGCTTCTGCCTTTTTGTCAGAAGCATCCGGGGTGATTATCTGAATGTGGTAGGGCTGCCGGTAGCCCGTCTGTACCATGAAATGAAGGAATGGAAACTGTTATGAAAAAAATCAGACTGATCTGTTCCGATATAGACGGAACATTGGTAGCTGACGGAACCAGCGGGCTGAACCCTGAAATCTATGATGTGATTCTGGAACTGAAGGCCCATGGCATATATTTTGTAGCGGCATCCGGACGCCAGGTGATCAGTATTGAAAAACTGTTCGCCCCGGTGCGGGACAAAATTTTCTATGTAGCGGAAAATGGCACTTATATCGGCAGCTACGGGAGGGAACTGTTCACCCACTCTTTGGCGACGGAAGATGTCCATCAGGTAATTCGATACATTCACCAGTATATGCCTGACTGCGATATCCTGCTGAGCGGGCCCAGGAGAGCCTATACAGATTCTAAAAATCCGGAATTCCTGCGGTTTGTCCTGGACGGTTACCGGTACGATATGGATATGAAAGAGGATCTGGCCGTCTTTGACGGAAGTTTTATTAAAATAGCCATTTATCATAAACAAATGCCCCAGACATACATTGACCGTTTCCGTGAAAAATGGGGCGGACAGTTTAAGGTCGTCACCTCCGGCGATATGTGGATTGACCTGATGGACCTTCACGCTAATAAAGGACTGGCTGTTAAGGAATTGCAGGAAAGCCTTTTCATCACCCCGGAAGAAACAGTGGCTTTCGGCGATCAGCAAAATGATATTGAGATGCTGGAACGGGCATATTACAGCTATGCAGTAGCAAACGCGCTGCCGCAGACTAAGAGGGCCGCGCGCTTTATTGCAGACAGCAACCAGAATAACGGGGTTCTGAAAGTGCTGAAAAAACTGCTGGCACAGATCAAGGAAAGCGAGGGATCCATTTGAAATATATGAAAAAAGGGTGTTTTCCGGCGGTTATACTGGCAGGTATTCTGCTGGCGGCGCAGCTGCTGACCGGCTGTTCCAGAATTGTCCAGACCAGTATCCAGTTTACCACCGGGCTGGCATCAGATGAATTGTTTAAAATCGGACAGGAAGTATGCAAAACCCCACAGGCTATGGTACTGATTGCTTCTCAGCGAAATTCCTATGAGGCAGTGTATGGAGAAGAGCTATGGCAGATCCCGGTGGGAGAGGGGCAGTTTCAGGATGTGGTACTGGACTCCATGCGAGACCTTCTGGCCCAGATGAAATGTATGGTGCTGATGGCGGAAGAATATAACATCACACTGTCTGAAAGTGAAAAACGGCTGGTACGGGAAGCATCGGACGCTTTCTGCCAGGCAGCGGACCCTGACGGGATGGAGCAGGCCGGCATAACGGAAGAGGACGTCTATGAGATGATGTATGAATACCGGCTGAGTCACTATCTGATCTCAGAGCTGACGAAAGACGTGGATGTTGAAGTCAGCGACAATGATGCCCGTGTGGTGCAGGTACAGCAAATTTTTTTCAGCATCTATAAAGATACCGATACAGGAAGTGTACTGATGTCTGAGGAAGAACAGCGCAGCCAGTATGAACGTCTGGAGACCGTCCGACAGCGAGTGGAAAACGGAGAGGATTTCAGCAAAATGGCGGAAATTTACGGTGCCGGACAACAGACCCAGCTGGCTGTCGGACGGGGTGAGATGCCTGCCTCCTATGAAGAAGCGGTATTTGCTCTGGCTGATGATGAAGTCAGCAGTGTGATCGAGACAGAAGAGGGTTATTATCTGGTAAAATGTCTGGAGGATTATGACGTAGAGGCCACACAGATGCGGAAGGCGGAGATGGGGGCATACAAAAAAGAGGAGGCTTTCACCCAGCTGTATGATACCTTCAGCGCCGGCCTGACTGCAGAATTCAACCAGGATGCCTGGGATTCCCTGTCCATGACCGAGGGAATTCATATCAGCGGAGCAGATTTTTTCGGGATTTACAGCAGTTATTTTGAAGATGTATAATTGGGGAGTAATGTACAAAAGAAGGTAATTTACCCAAGAAGATCCGGATAACATCAAAAGGCGGTATACCCTCATGGAGGGCGGCATACCGCCTTTTTTACGGGGTTTTCAAAATTTCGGCGAAATTAAAAATCAGTTGTCGTTTCTGAAATAGGCTGAAGTGCTGCAATCAGATCTGCTGCCTGTTGCGGAGAAATATCGGATACATCAATTTTAACCGTATCCAGATACTGGTACAGGGGGAGATAGGAAAGACTTTTAGAGATGACAGAAGCGGAGCGGAGACCCTTCGCCACATCCTTTTGCAGGCGCCATGTCAAGGCTTTTCTGGAACATATCAGGGACACTGACCGAATCTGGCAGCCTTCATAGTCTAAAGCGGAGAGGATGGCATCGATAATGGCCTGTTCATGCATGACCCAGCAGAAAATAATATTATCATAGGCAGTACAGTGAATAAAATTGTTTAACAGGCAGGTAATATTTTCCAGTACCATATTTTTTGTTTCTTCCGTTACCTGGAAGGGATCTGCGTCCCAGCACCAATCGCCATCCAGAAAAACACTGTTGGGCAGTGTCTTTTTGAGAACCTGGGAAACTGTCGTCTTCCCTGTTCCCATGGCGCCGCCGATCAGATAAAGATTCTTCATATTGTTTCCTCCCCATATAGATCCGTTCACAGAGCTTTGGCAATAATTTTTGTGTTATTTAATTTGTGTTCTGCTCAGTCAATTATAATTTGGCATGATTTTAAAATTTTGTCAAGTGCAGAGAGCAAGGAAGGACACAATTCCTCTATATACAATACTTTTTAATTCAACATTACGGAAAGAGGAATCAGAAAAATGCAGAAACAAACCGGACATCTGACTTCTGCTGCGGCAGAACAGGCCACAGAGAGAGTCATTCTGAAAAAAGCAGCCCTGACCGCCTGCTCTAACGGCCTGCCGCGGCAGCGTGCAGAGCAGATCAGGAAGCTGATTCAAATTTTAAAGGAAACCGGCATAGAGACCGTGTACTCTCCATATCTGTATGAAAAGGAGGAAAGTCCATTCTCTGGCACACCCCGGGAACGGGCCCGGGCACTGATGGAATATTACACAGATCCCACTTTGGATATGATTCTGGATGTATCAGGCGGAGACGCCGCCAATGGCATTCTCCCCTATCTGGATTTCAGCATTATCCGAAACAGCAAAGCAGTATTCTGGGGTTACAGTGACCTGACTACCATCATCAATGCCATATATACAAAGACAGGAAAAACCTCTGTCCTTTATCAGATCAAAAATCTGACTGACGAGAAAGCAGGAGCACAGCAACGCAATGCATTCCGGCAGCTGATTACAGCAGGCACAGACAATCTCTTTCATTTCTCTGCCCGTTTTCTTTGTGGAAAGGAAATGGAGGGAATCGTAGTCGGCGGAAATATGCGTTGCTTTCTGAAACTGGCCGGTACAGAATACTGGCCGGATATGAATGGAAAGATTCTTCTGCTGGAAGCATCCGGCGGTCTGGCTCCTCAGATGGCTTCCTGTCTGGCACAATTGAACCAAATAGGCGTATTTCGCCAAATAAAAGGGATCCTGCTGGGCACCTTTTTGAAAATGGAAGAAAGCAAAAGCAGACCGACAATCGAAGAGCTGGTTCTGGAATACGCCGGCGAAAAAATACCTGTAGCTCAGACGGATCAGATCGGACACAAAGCCGATTCTCACGGAATCATCATTGGGGAAAAAATAAAACTTTGCAGTGATAAATAAGAGGCTGACAATTGTACAATTGCATATTAAGGAACAATCTTTAATACAAAAACAGCCCTCCGATTTGGAAGGCTGTTTTTGTATCTATGCCCGGAAAGCCTGATATTATGGGCTTTCCGGGCTTTTTCTGTTTTCCGGGAACTTGGCGGAATAGGCCGCTATCAGCCCGCTTGCTATTGCGGCCATCATATAGTCCCATAGCGGCTCATTTTTGCACACCCTGTCCGGCCCGTATATGCCAGAAACGAGGAAACGCTAAAAAGTATCCGTTCCCGGACAGCGCCACCTCTTTCAATGAGAACAATTTAGCGGGAACCTTGCGGCT
>CAJFOT010000058.1 GCA_904397815.1 Candidatus Paralachnospira sangeri | reverse complement strand
TTAGAATTTATTCAGACCGGGAACAAAGGCGTTATGGGGAAGGACTGTCTGGCTGCCGCTTCCCGCTATGACCGCCGATGCCGTCCGGGTCGCACAAACCTCCCGAACGAAAACATATGGATTTCCCTCCCGCCTTATGTTATCATAGCAGTATCAAGTACAGACAGGAGAGAATGTCTATGAAATTATTGATTAAAAACGGACATGTTCTGGACCCGGCGGCGGGCTGTGACGGTTTGTATGACGTGCTGGCGGAGGATGGGAAGGTAGCCCGGATTGCGCCGGAGATACAGGAGGAGGCGGATCAGGTGATTGACGCTTCCGGTTGCTGGGTGGTTCCCGGACTGATTGACCTCCATGTGCACCTGCGGGATCCGGGACTGACTTATAAGGAGACCCTGGCCACCGGTTCCCGGGCAGCGGCGCGGGGCGGATTTACCAGCATCTGCCCTATGCCCAATACAAAGCCGGTGACAGATACCCCGGAGAAGATCCGGGAACTGCTGGAGCGGGCCCGGACGGAATCTGTTGTTCATATCCTGCCCATCGGCGCAGTAACCATCGGGCAGCAGGGAGAAGAGCTGACAGACATGAAGGGCATGGCCCGGGCAGGGGCTGTGGCGGTCAGTGAGGATGGAAAGTCGGTGATGAACAGCCAGGTTTACCGGGAAGGCATGAAGCTGGCGAAGGAGAGCGGCCTGATCGTTATGGCCCACTGTGAGGACAAAGATCTGGTAAACGGCGGTGTGATGAATGCCGGGCCGAAGGCGGAGAAGCTGGGTCTGAAAGGCATCACCAACGCAGTGGAGGATGTGATCGTGGCCCGGGACATCCTGCTGGCGAAGGAGACTGGGGTGCAGCTGCATCTGTGCCACTGCTCCACAGCCGACAGCGTGACCCTGACCCGCATGGGCAAGGAGATGGGCGTCCGCGTGACGGCGGAGGTGTGCCCCCATCACTTTGCCATGAGCTGTGAGGATATTACGGAGGACCATGGAAGATTTAAGATGAATCCCCCTCTGCGGGCGCCTGAGGATGTGGAGGCTTTGAAAAAGGGGCTGGCTGACGGAACGATGGACTGTATCTCCACAGATCACGCCCCCCACAGCGCTGAGGAGAAAAACTGCTCCATGGCGAAGGCTGCATTCGGCATCGTGGGTCTGGAGACGGCCTTTGCCCTGGGCTACACCTGCCTGGTGGAGCAGGGGGTTTTGACCTTCACCCAGCTGATTTCCCTGATGACAGAGAAGCCGGCGGCCATCCTGGGCATCGACAAGGGATGCATCGCTCCCGGGCGCACAGCGGATATCGCCATCGTGGATATTGACACGGAATATCAGATTGACGCCGCTTCTTTTGTGTCGAAGGGAAAGAATACGCCCTTTGACGGCTGGAAAGTAAAGGGACTGGTGAAAGCCACCATCGTGGACGGAAAAGTGGTTTATCAGAAATAGGGGAAGCCTGGAACCGTTTTCGTAAGGGATGGCGGGGGAATGCCAATGAGAACAGCGGAAGGGATGTCCGGGCAGGAGCCGGATATCCGTTTCCGGAAAATATAAGGAAAGGCTTGGTATATGCCATGAAGTACATGGAAAATGCCAGAGTCTCCGCGCAGGAGGCTCTGACAGTAGATATATTCAGTATGTATATTGAGACAGAGCAGATCGCCAGGGAGGCGAAACCGGGGCAGTTTATCTCTGTCTACTGTCAGGATGGGGCGACGCTGCTGCCTCGTCCCATCAGCATCTGCGAGATTGACGGCAGCCGTCTGCGGATCGTCTACCGTGTGGTAGGAAAAGGAACGAAGGAGTTTTCTCATTATCAGCCAGGGGATCCGATCCGGATTATGGGGCCGCTGGGCAACGGATTTCCGCTGGAGGCGGCGGCGGGAAAGACAGCGCTGGTCATCGGCGGCGGCATCGGGATTTTTCCCATGCTGGAGGTGAGCAAGCAGCTGACCGGGCAGCAGAATATCGTCCTGGGCTACCGGGATCAGGTGTTCCTGAAGGAAGCCTTTGAACAGCAGGGACCGGTATATATCGCTACTGAGGACGGCAGCCAGGGGGTAAAGGGAAATGTGCTGGACGCCATCCGGGAGGAAACAATCAGCGGCGATGTGATTTTCGCCTGCGGCCCGGCGCCGATGCTGCGGGCAGTGCGGGACTACGCCAGAGAGCAGGGGATCGAGGCATGGATTTCCATGGAGGAGAAGATGGCCTGCGGAATCGGCGCCTGCCTGGCCTGTGTCTGTCAGTCAAAGGAGACAGATCCCCATACCAATGTGCATAATAAACGAATCTGTAAGGATGGCCCTGTATTCCGGGCAGAGGAGGTGGAACTGTGAATACAACGGTAAATCTGGCGGGAGTAGAACTGAAAAATCCTGTGATGACTGCCTCGGGAACCTTCGGTTCCGGCGCGGAATATGGCGAGCTGATTGATCTGAACCGGCTGGGCGCTGTGGTAACAAAAGGGGTGGCCAATGTACCCTGGCCGGGCAATCCCACACCCCGGATCGCAGAGACCTACGGCGGCATGATCAACGCCATCGGCCTGCAGAATCCCGGTATGGAAGTGTTCTGCCAGCGGGACATCCCCTATCTGAAGCAGTACGATACGAAAATTATTGTCAATGTCTGCGGCAAGACCACAGAGGATTATCTGGAGGTGGTGGAGCGGCTGTCAGACGAGCCGGTGGATCTGCTGGAGATTAACATCTCCTGTCCCAACGTAAAGGAAGGGGGCATCGCTTTCGGCCAGGATCCGAAGGCAGTGGAGGCTATCACCAGGGCAGTGAAGGAAAAGGCAAAGCAGCCGGTGATTATGAAGCTCAGCCCCAATGTGACCGATATCACGGTTATGGCGAAGGCGGCTGAGGCCGGCGGCGCGGATGTGATTTCTCTGATCAATACCCTGACCGGCATGAAGATTGATATTCACAAACGGACTTTTGCGGTGGCCAATAAGACTGGCGGCCTGTCCGGCCCTGCCATTAAGCCGGTGGCCCTGCGGATGGTATATCAGGCGGCCCACGCGGTCAGCTGTCCGGTGATCGGGATGGGCGGCATCGCCACATGGGAGGACGCCATCGAGTTTATTCTGGCAGGGGCGGCCGCCGTCTCTGTGGGCACTGCCAATTTCTACAATCCCCGGGCCACAGTGGAGATCGTGGAGGGGATTGAGAATTATATGAAGCAGTATAGCATCGAGGATATCCGGGAACTGGTCGGCGCTGTCTCATAAGCTGCTCATGACCGGGTGAGGATTCCTGTTTCCAGCTGATCCAGAAAGCCGGGCCGGCGGAACCGGTGCATGATAGTTTCCAGAGAGCGCATCGGTTCCGAATAAAATTTGTCCTTGTGATAGACCAGATAAAAATTCCGGTCCCAGTCAGAATCTATATTTCTGATCACATGGATCTGTCCGTTTTCTATTTCCTGTTCCACCAGGCGCACAGAAATGGCGGAAATACAGCCATTATACATAATTGCGTTTTTAAAGGCGTCCAGGCATGTGGCCTCCCAGGCGATCCGGCAGGTCACATGGCTTTTCGCTAGATAATTTTCAAACAGCTGACGTGTGCCGCTCCCCTTTTCCCGCATAACAAAATCATAATCAGATAATTCCTGTGCATGGATTTCTTTCTTTCCGGCCAGGGGATGATTTCTGCTCATGGCCAGCACCAGAAAGTCGTCCACTACAGGGATGGCGATCAGATCCGGGCTGGTGATGGTACCCTCCACCAGCGCCACATCCAGCTCGGAGGAGAGAAGTTTCTGCTCGATCAGGCTGGTATTGGCTACGCAGGCATAGGTTTCCAGCTGGGGATGGATCGTTTTCAGATCGTTGAGGACAGAGGAGAGGAGGCAGGCGCCTACTGTAATGGTAGCGCCGATCCGCAGCCGTTCCTTCTGGCGGATGGCTTCCATATTTGCCTCCAGTATGTCAAACTGGCTCAGTACCCGGCGGGCGTAAGTCAGCAGCTGGCGGCCGGCATCGGTGATGTACAGTTTCTGGGACAGGCGGTCAAACAGTCGGAGCTGGTAATGATTTTCCAGTTCCCGTATGGTCTGGCTGACGGTGGGCTGGGTGATGTAGCATTGTTTTGCTGCGGCGGACATGGTTCCTGTCTCTGCTACCGCTACAAAGATTCTCAGATGTCGGATAGTCATGGGAAAATACCTCGCATGGAATAATAGGTTTTATCTATAGGTTCTATTTAAAAATACCATTTTTCTTATAAGCAAGCAAGTGCTATAATAAATATCAGTTAGAAGGAATTATTAACCAAAAACAATCGCCTGACAACAGCCGTACGGGGAAAGGTATGTTCAGCTCCCGGAATACCGGCAGTATATACAGGGGAAGGAAGGAGAACAGGATGAAAGTATTGATTTTAGGCGGGGTAGCAGCGGGAACTAAAGTTGCCGCAAAACTGCTGCGGGAAAACAGAGATTATGAGGTAACGATTTTAACAAAAGGGAAAGATATTTCCTACGCAGGCTGCGGCCTTCCCTATTATGTGGGTGATGTGATTCATGACAGAGCGCAGCTGATCGTTAACACACCGGAGCAGTACGCGAAGCTGACCGGCGCCGCTGTGCTGACAGAGACAGAGGCGACAGCGGTGAAGCCGGAAGCCCATGTGGTGGAGGCAAAGGATCTGAAAACCGGTGAGGTCAGGGAATATTCCTATGATAAACTGGTGATTTCCACCGGCGCTTCACCCTTTGTGCCGGATATTCCGGGACTGGACCTGGACAATATTTTTGTGATGCGTACTCCTGACGATGCCATCGGCCTGCGGGAAGCGGTGGAATCCGGAACAGTGAAACGGGCGGTAATCGCCGGCGGCGGCTTCATCGGCCTGGAGGTGGCGGAGAATCTGGCAGCTCAGGGCGTCAAGGTGACGGTAATCGATATGGCGCCCCATGTCCTGCCTAATTTCCTGGACAGCGAGATGGCAGAGTACATCGAGAATAAAATGGCAGACGCGGGCATTATGGCGCTGACAGGAACCGCGCTGGAAGGCGTAACCGGAGAGGGAAAGGTAGAAAAGGTGCAGACCAGCCGCCGGGCCATTAAGGCCGACGCCCTGATTCTGGCCATCGGCATCCGTCCCAATACCGCCTTCCTGGAGGGAACCGGCATCGAGATGATCAAGGGCACAGTGGTGACCGATCAGTACATGCAGACCAATGTGGAAGATATTTATGCGGCAGGGGACTGTGCTATGGTAACCAACCGGCAGACCGGAAAGCCGGCCTGGTCTCCCATGGGCTCCACAGCCAATATCTCAGGCCGGGTGCTGGCGAAAAATCTGGCAGGAGAGCATATTGCCTATCCCGGCGTGCTGGGCACCGGCGTGGTGAAGCTGCCCGGCGGCCTGAACGCAGGCAGAACCGGTCTGACAGAAGCAGCGGCGAAGGCAGAAGGCCATGACACCGTTTCAGTGCTGACAGTGGTAGATGACAAGGCCCATTACTATCCTGGCGCCTCCAGCTTTATTATTAAGATGACGGCGTCAAAAACCGACCGGAAGCTGCTGGGGGTTCAGGTATTGGGTTCCGGAGCGGTGGATAAGGTGACAGATATCGGCGTGACCGCCATTTCTCTGGGAGCGACGGTAGATCAGCTGGCTTCTCTGGACTTTGCGTATGCGCCGCCTTTCTCCACAGCAATCCATCCCTTTGCCAATACCATCAATGTACTGATGAACAAGATGGACGGGGATCTGGATTCCATCTCCCCGGCCGAGTACGAGGCAGGGGCCGCGGACGGTTACCGCGTGATCGACTGTCTGCCTGTGCCGGCTCTGGAAGGAAAGAAGAGCGTAGACGTGACTGCCATTGACGGTCCGGTAGAGGGACTGGGAAAGGACGATCCGCTGCTGCTGGTATGTGTAAAGGGCAAACGGGCTTATCTGACCCAAAACCGCCTGAAATACTACGGATATACGAATACCAAAGTGCTGGAAGGCGGCATTACCTTCAATGAATTAAAGGACGAAGAGGAAGAATAACCGGATGTTATATATGCGGCGTCTGTCGGACGGACGTGCCTGCATGTCCGTCTGGCTTACTGCACACGAAATAAAATAAAGGAGAGAATAAGATGGCTACATTAACAGTAAGCGCAGAAGATGAGAAGAGAGTCAAAGGGCTGGGATTTTTAAGCAATAAGGGAACCGATAATTTTTCCGCCCGCATCATTACCGTAAACGGCAAGATCACAGCCGCTCAGCAGCGGTGTATCGCAGAGGCAGCTGAGAAATTCGGCAACGGCAATATCACCTTTACCACCCGCCTGACTGTGGAGGTGCAGGGCATTCCCTATGAGAAGATTGACGAATTCAGGGAATATATTGCGAAAGAAGGGCTGACCACAGGGGGAACCGGTTCTCTGGTGCGGCCTGTGGTATCCTGTAAGGGAACCACATGCCAGTACGGCCTGCTGGATTCCTTCGGCCTGTCGGAAGAAATTCACCACAGATTTTATGAGGGCTACCGGAAGGTGAAGCTGCCCCATAAATTTAAAATCGCGGTAGGCGGATGTCCCAACAACTGCGTGAAGCCCGATCTCAATGACCTGGGCATCATCGGCCAGCGGATTCCCCAGCTGGTGGAGGACGAATGCAATGGCTGCAAGAAATGTTCGGTAGAAAAAGCCTGTCCCATGGGCGCTGCCAAAGTAGTGGACGGCGTGCTGGAGATTAACAAGGATATCTGCAACAACTGCGGCCGGTGCATCGGAAAATGTCATTTCGACGCTCTCAGCGACGGCATCTACGGCTATAAGATCTACATCGGCGGACGATGGGGCAAGAAGGTAGCCCAGGGCCGGGCACTGAGCAAGGTGTTCACCGATAAGGAAGAAGCGCTGAACGTGATCGAGAAGGCGATCCTTCTGTTCCGCGAGCAGGGAAAGACCGGTGAGCGCTTCGCTGCCACCATTGACCGTCTGGGCTTCGAAAATGTAGAGGCACAGCTGATGGCAGACGATCTGCTGGAGAGAAAACAGCAGATTCTGGACGCAGACCTTCACGGGTCAGGCGGAGCTACCTGCTGACCGGAAAGGATAAAGGGAACAGAGGCGGTTATCACCGCTTAGAAGCATAACCGTATTTTTTCAGGCAGATGATTAGCAGTCATCTGCCTGATTTGCGTATCGGACCGGTTTACTTTACAGGACTGCAGGGGGATAGTATAATGTTTACAAAATGAAGGAGCGGGAGGCGGTATGATGAAAAGAGAAGATGATCTCAGTTTATGGGGAGATCCGCAGCTCTATTCGCCGGGGCTGTCTGCAATTACAGCAGACAGGCAGCTGAAAAGAGCGGTGGAGAAGGGTACAGTCATTCTGACACAGGGCGATGCCGGTTCCAGGACGATTGCGGCAGAGAAAGCAACGGGCAAATGGTTTATGATCACCGGCGCCCCGGACCATGACCAGGTTTACACGGCCATGATGGGAGCCGCCTGCGGGGATGTGGCAGGCTCTGTATATGAATGGCACAATATCAAATATAAACCGGATCAGGACCGTCTGATCCGGCCGGCCGCCAGATTTACGGACGACACAGTGATGACATGCGCCGTGGCGGCGGGGCTGAGAAAGGGACTGAGCCAGCTGCCGGAAAACTGGCTGGACTGCCCGGAGGCAGAAGAGGTGCTGCGCCGGTCTGTCCGGGAGGCTCTGCTGGCTTACGGCAGAAAATATCCCCGCGCCGGATACGGCGGCAGCTTCCGCCGCTGGCTGTCTGCTGAGAATCCGCAGCCGTATAACAGCTGGGGAAACGGCTCAGCCATGCGGGCATCTTACGCCGGATGGGCGGCCCGGTCTCTGGAGGAAGCGGAACAGCTGGGAAAAATATCGGCGGAGGTGACCCACAATCATCCGGAAGGAATCAAAGGAGCGGCCGCCGTGGCAGGCAGTATTTTCCTTCTCCGGGACGGCGGGGGGAAAAAGGATATCCGGGATTACGCGGGTAAATTCTATGATCTGAACTTTACCCTGGACGAAATCCGGGAGCAGTATACCTTTGATGTGTCCTGCATGGGTTCTGTCCCCCAGGCGTTCAATGCCTTTCTGGAGGGAAACAGCTTTGGGGAGGTGATCGCAAACGCCATTTCCATCGGCGGCGACAGCGATACCATCGCGGCGATTGCCGGAAGCATCGCAGAGGTTATCTATCCGATCCCCCAGGGACTCCGGGGCAGGGTGATCGACCGGATGGACAGATTCCTTTTGGATACCATTGCTGACGCGGTGGATTTTATATATCAGAGGACGTCTGGCAGGAGGTGAATGGATATGTGGAAATGTCCGAAGTGCGGCCGCACATTTCAGAAGGCTCATCAGGATCATTACTGCGGAGAACCGCCGAAGTCGATTGCAGAATATATTGAGCGGCAGCCGGAACATACCCGGCCTTATCTGCGGCAGGTGAATGAGGCGATCCGGGCTGCGCTGCCGGAGGCGGCGGAAAAGATCTCCTGGAGTATGCCGACTTACTGGAAGAAGCGGAATCTGATTCAGTTTGCCGCTTTTCAGAAGCATATCGGCCTTTATCCCGGCCCGCAGGCGGTGGAAGCTTTCCGGGACAGGCTGACAGGGTATAAGACCAGCAAAGGGGCCATCCAGTTTCCCTATGAGAAAGCTCTTCCTCTTGAACTGATCGGGGAAATTGCCGGATGGTGCGAAAAGGAGAGCGATGGGTCATGAATGAGGAGATTCTGTTCTTTTTCGATCAGCATATGGATGCGCTGCCGCTGTTTGAGCGGTTCGCGGAGCGGGTAAAGGACACAGTGGGGGATGTGGAGATAAAAGTGCAGAAAAGCCAGATTTCGTTTTATAAGCATCACATGTTTGCCTGCGTTTCCTTTGCGCGGGTGCGGAAGAAAAAGGACTGTCCGCCGGCTTTTATCGTGGTGACGCTGGGACTGGATCACAGGCTGGAGTCCTCCCGGGTGGAAATTGCCACAGAACCATACCCCGGGCGGTGGACCCATCATCTGCTGATCGGAGAGCCGGAGGAGATCGATGAGGAACTGATGAACTGGGTGAAGGAAGCAGCGCGATTTGCGGAGGAAAAGCAGCAGAAAGAAGGCAGAAGGGAAAAGTGAGTGACATATGAAACAGGAAATTGCAGTATATGGCAAGGGCGGCATCGGAAAATCCACAGTAAGCGCCAATCTGTCTGCGGCTCTGGCGCTGTCCGGCAGGAAGGTGCTGCAGATCGGCTGCGACCCGAAGCATGACTCCACCCGGCTGCTGATGCATGGGGAGCGGATTCCCACCGTCCTGGATTACCTGAAGGATACAGAGCAGAGCCGGGCATCTGTGGACGCGGTGCTGAAAAAGGGTTTTCTGGGCATCGGCTGTGTGGAGGCGGGAGGGCCTCAGCCGGGCGTGGGATGTGCCGGCAGAGGGATTATCTCGGCCTTTGAATTTCTGAAAGAACACCGGGCAAAAGATCCCTATGACATCATCGTCTATGATGTGCTGGGAGATGTGGTGTGTGGCGGTTTCGCCGTTCCGGTGCGCCGGGAATATGCCAATACCATTTATCTGGTGACCAGCGGGGAATATATGGCGCTGTACGCGGCCAACAACATTCTGCGGGGGATCCGGAATTATGACGGGGATACCTTCCGGCGGGTGGCGGGCATTATCTACAATGTGCGCAATCTGGAGGATGAGGACGGACGGGTGCATCGGTTCGCTCAGGCAGCGGGCCTGCCGGTCTGTGTGCGGGTTCCCCGCAGCGGGGCTTTTGCCCGGGCAGAGGAACAGAATGTGACGGTGATGGAGCTGGAGGGATACCGGGAGGAGCAGGCCGTGTTTCGGGAACTGGCCCGTCAGATCAATGAGGAGCCTGAGCGGTATCCGGCCCGGCCCCTGTCCGATGAAGCGTTGGAGGAGACGATCCTGGGAAGGGGCGGAAAGATTTATGCTGCAGTGGGAAATACAGCGGAAGCACAGGAAGGGACAGAAAGAGAGAAAGCGCCCGCAGAAGACAGGCCGGACGCCGGGCAGAATGCCGGGCAGGACGCTGGACAGGATGCCGGTGAAAGAAGTGTCGGCGGCGCTGAGACTGTCGGGAATGACGTCCCGGACTGCGCCAGCTGTCCCGCCCGGCCCGGGGATCAGGATGACAGCCGTCCGCCCCTGCGTCCGTCTTTATACGGCTGTGCCTTTAACGGGGCGGCCACGGTTGCCGTTCATCTGACAGACGCAGTGGTGATCGCCCATTCGCCGAAGGCATGTGCCTTTTACACCTGGCAGAATATCAGCTCTCCCGGGCGAAAGAACCTGTTTAACCGGGGAATCCTCATGCCCTCTGCCATCAGTCCCAATTTTGTCTGCACCGATATGGGACAGCCGGAGGTGGTGTTCGGCGGGATGGACCGGCTGCGGGACTGTGTCAGGGAGGCTATGGAGGGCAGGCCCGGGGCGGTGGTGGTGATCAGTTCCTGTGTCAGCGGCATCATCGGCGATGATCTTGCTGCTATTGAAGCCATGTCTCAACCGGAGATTCCGGTGATGGCCATCCAGGCTGACGGGGATATCGCCGGCGATTATATGACCGGCATCCGGATGTGTATGCGGACTCTGGCGGAAAAACTGATCGACCCTGCCAGGAAGCCGTCAGGCCGGCGGGTGAATCTGGTGAATGAGACCGGCGTGTCCAATAACCTTGACACCAACTACCGGACGGTAAAAAGGCTGCTGGATGAGATGGGGATCTCTGTCAACTGCCGTTATTTAGGAGATGCATCCTGTGATGAGATGCGAAGGTTTCTGGAGGCGCCGGTGAACATCCTGGCGGCGGACACCGCCGAGGGACGGGAGCTGAGAGACTGGCTGATCAGCCGGTATCACTGCACCTTTCTGGAAGGCGCCTTCCCGGTGGGATATCAGGCGACGAAGGACTGGCTGCGGCGGCTGGGAGACCTCTTTGACTGCCGGGAACAGGCAGAGCAGGTAATCCGGGCGGAGGAAAAACGCTGGCTGGCCGAGATTGAGGCATTGAAGCCGGCGCTGGCGGGAAAGCGTATTTTTATGACCACTATCAATACCAATATGGACTGGCTGCTGGAGACTGCAGACCGGATCGGCATGGAATTTGTGGGGATCGGCGTTATCAATTATCTTGATCAGGAAGTAAAGATTACCGATCATCCGGAGCGGTATCCGATCACAGAGGACTTTGACTGGACAGAGATGGCGGAAGCTATCCGGACACTTCGCCCGGATATCCTGCTGTCCAATTATGCTTCAGAGCTGGCGCAGGAGGGCTGTATGGTGGATTCCATGCCGATGGTGCCGGAAGCAGGATTTGACGCAGGCATCCGGATGGCCAGGCGGTGGGTAAAGCTGATGCAGCGCAGAGGAAGGGGGAAATGGATGGATGACCGGGCATTGTTCGAAAAATATTACACCTGACAGCATCACCGGCATGATTTTTGCGATGGAGGGAATAAAAAATACCGTTGTGCTGTTGAACGGCCCGATGGGCTGCAAGTTTTATCACAGCACCACCTCTCAGTTCCTGGCCCTCAGGCCTCCGCTATACCTGTCGGCGGCAGAAGGCGGGGAAAAGGCGCCGGTGGATTACAATTTTCTGAACGACTGGTTCTTCCGCCAGTCCCGCGTTCCCTCTACCTATCTGGACGGCTATGATTATGTGTACGGGACGAAGGAGAAAGCGGCAGAGGGGCTGCGGTATCTGAAAGAAAATGTGGGCTTTGACCTGCTGGTCATCGTCAATTCGCCGGGGGCCTCCCTGATCGGCGATCATCTGCTGGAGACTGCCAGGGAAATCATCGGCAGCCGTCCGGTGGTAATGCTGGAATCGCCGGGATATTCCGGCAGCTTCTGCGACGGGTATCAGGAAGCGATACTGGCCCTGCTCCGCCAGGTGCTTCTGCCGGAAAGAGAACAGAAGGAGAGCAGAGAGGCAGCAGGGCAGGAAGAGAAAAAAAGGGAAGGACAAAGGCAGCAGGAGAATGGCCGGGGCGGGAAAGAAAACGGTTCCGCAAAGTCCGTGAACCTGCTGGGCATGTCCATCTGGCAGCGGTACTGGGAAGGGGATCTGGCGGAGCTGAAAAGGCTGTTCAGCCTGTGCGGCATTCAGGTAAACTGCTGCCCCGGCGCCGGCAGCTCTCTGGCAGAGCTGAGAAGGCTGCCGGAGGCGGACCTGAATGTGGTGCTCTATCCGGAGATGAGCAGAAAAACCGGCGAACTGCTCCGGGAAGCCTGGGATATGCCCTGTTATGTCTGCCCTGGGCCGCCGGTGGGATTCGACGGGGTGATCCGGATGTTTGAAGAAATCGGCAGAATCCTGGAAACCGATATCTCCCCGCTTCGGGAAGCCTGTGACCGGGCCAGGGCCCTGGCATGGAATAAGATCGACGGAATTTATCAGATGTGCGGTCTGCCGGACGGATGTACCTTTGCAATAGAAGGGGACAGCTCCGTGGTTTACGCCTACAGCCGGTTTTTTATGGAATATCTGGGGATGATGCCGGACTGTCTGTCGCTGACAGGGGGAAAGGACGCCGAGGTGTCAGAGATGCTCCGGCAGCTGCTGGATGAATACGGGGCGGGCAGTCCTGAGAAAAAGGAGATTCTGGATACCCGGGCAGAGTTGGTGTTCGGGGAGGCCAATACCATTGCCGCCCTGAAAACCCGGAACCGGGCATTCTGCGGCATTGAGATCAGCCAGCCGGGCATGGGCTATACAGATGTTCTGCCCAAGACACAGCTGGGCGTCACCGGCAGCCTCTTTCTCATCGAGCAGGTGCTGAACGGGCTGATGTCGAAGCTCTGAGAGGGAAGTTCGGATATAAATTTAAAAATAAGTTTCAACATTTGTCCTGATGACACAGCGAATGGATCAGGAAAAAAGCAGCAGAAAAAAGTAAAATCGAACATTGTCAGGAGAATTCATATGGACAGAATCAGAATACGGCAGGAGCGCCGGGAGGATTATGATGAGGTGTATCAGCTGATTCAGGAGGCATTCCGCACAGCGGAGCATGCCGACGGCAATGAACAGGATTTGGTGGCGGCGTTGCGAAAGGGCAGAGCCTTTATACCGGAGTTGTCACTGGTGGCAGAAGTGGAAGGACAGCTGGCGGGACATATCCTGTTTACCAGAGCAAAGGTGGGAGAGAGGGAGGTGCTGGCTCTGGCACCCCTGTCTGTCAGGCCGGCATACCAGCGGCAGGGCGTGGGCACTGAGTTGATCCGGGAGGGTCACAGAATCGCCAGGGAACTGGGATGGGCTTATGTGATCGTCCTGGGCAGCG
This sequence comes from Candidatus Paralachnospira sangeri, assembly GCA_904397815.1. GTDB lineage: Bacteria > Bacillota > Clostridia > Lachnospirales > Lachnospiraceae > Paralachnospira_A > Paralachnospira_A sangeri. The sequence goes on along the minus strand of CAJFOT010000058.1, from coordinate 7,152 downwards.
AGACCTACTATCCCCGGCTGGGTTACCGTCCGGCGGAACAGCTGGGCGTCACTGTTCCGGAGGGCATGCCGCCGGAAAACTTTATGGCAGTCTGCCTCCAGGAAAAGGCTGTCTCTCTTTCCGGAGAAGTGACATATGCAGAGGAATTCGGACTGTAAATCAGCTGCGGCATATTATGGAATATTGTGTGAGAACTTTTAAGGTGGGCGTATGATGGAGAAAAAACAGAAATATGAAATGTATGAAATCCTGAATATCCGGGAGCATCCGGCATGGAAAGACAAGGCTGCTCTGTGGTTTCATGAGAAATGGAACATTTCGGAAGAGGAATATCGGAAGAGCATGGAGGAATGCCTGAAAGGGCAGGGTCCTGTTCCCCAGTGGTATGTGGCGGCGGCAGGAGAGGAGATTATAGGCGGGCTGGGCGTCATTGAAAATGATTTTCACGACCGAAAGGATCTCGCATACAGACGAAGTCTTATTTTTTCAACTTTAGTCTGTACACACGCGAATAAATATACAGATTATATTGAGATTTTATCATTTTTAACTGTAATACCGCATTTATTTTTGCAGCTTAATTTCACCGTTTTCTTTTTTGGTCTGTATTTGCGGAAGAGAAAGGACCATACAGTGCAGCAGGCCGGGCAGAAACACGATGTTTTTGTTCTTTGCGCAGCCAGTATGCGGGCATCAAGAGCCGATGCAGTATAAAGTGTTCGGGCAGCCCTGTCCAGACACAGCATTCTGCCGCGGCTCTTGATGCCGTCCGGGCTGCATAAACTCCCGAACGAAAACAATATAACTTTTTAGTGTGTCAGATCTCTACATCCGCCGCATTACTCCTGGTAGCGGTGTACAGCTTTTCTGTCAGACATTTGGGCCCGGTGAAGGGCTCTACCAGAATCTTATTGTCTGCGCCGGATTTTTTCATGAATTCATCGACTGCCCGCTGGGTTTCCTCTTCTGTGGCGTCATCGGGAACGAGAGGAGTGTCGGTGAAGATCAGCTGATCCTGATATTTCTGTTTCAGCGCCCACTTGTCATTCAGCTCCTGACCGCCCCAGGAGTCCATGCCTGCTTCGATCATAATGGGAACCAGGTTTTCTACGAAGCCGCAGCAGTGGAAATCAAAATAGATTCCCAGAGAATGCATGTGATCCGCAATCTCTTTCATATAGGGCAGCAGCATTTCCTCCGCAGTTTCTCTGGAAAAGAAAGAAGCCCGCTGGGAACCCCAGTCATCGTGGAAATTAATCATGTCGATGTCAAAATATTGTTTCATATAAGAAATCATTTTCTTGTAGACCTTGGTCAGCTCCCGGAACAGGCGGTGAACGCCTTCCTGCTGCTCCTCATCAATCATCGCAACCGCCGCATTGTCAAAATCCATCAGAGAAATCAGACGTTCAAAGTAATTTCCCAGCATTCCGGCGATATTGACTTTGTTGGGATCCAGCTGATCTTTCTGACGTTCATAGCAGCCGGCCCAGTCCCAGCTGTCCACATCCGGCATCTGAACATAGTCTTCCCAGTGGTTAATATCCTTTACCACCGGATTGCCCGGTTTCACCATGGAACCGCCGGCTACGGGAACATAAACCCACTCAATTCCCATCTTATCGGTTCCGCCTTCCGGCCCTCTGGCTTTGTTGTCCAGATCCACATCGAACATCAGCATGTTGAAATCTGTCATCCGGTTGGGTGCCCACAGGGGCTTCTTCCCCTGGTAGAGCAGCAGGGCATTTTCCCGCGGCGTGATCGGCGTGTGGAACACTTCCAGCTCCTGGCCGAAAAATGTCTTTTGAATGTCCGGATTCTGAACTTCTGTTTCCTGATAAGGATATCTCTTACCCATTATAACACTCCCTCCCTGTAAAATTCGTTTCTTTTAACCCCTCTGTGCTGCCCTCTGACAGCAACTTCCTATAATAGCAGTATAGCATAACGGAAGTTCTGTTTCTTCCATATATGAGCACAAAATTTTCCACCAATTTTGTGGATAATTTTGTACTTTCAGATTATTATGCGAAGAAATATTGATTTGACCGGTCAGGCCGATATAATAGAAGTAGATATTCTGGTCGGAAATCAGCGTGGAAATCTCCATATATCCACGCTCTCGGAATTGTGGTAAAATGGAATAAGCAAAACAGTAAATCGGAATTGATCGAGCTGAAAGCGAGGGATACTTCCTGTCCGTAGGGCAAAAAGATGAAATAGGAATAGAAACAGGAAAAACGGAATTTTTACATGAATAAATAGGTGAAGTTTGATTATGCAAATTGTGAAGAAAAGGTGGGGAGAGTATGTCAGTACAAACAGATTTCGAAAAAGAATTCGAAACAGAAGAATATGAAATGCTGATTTTAGTGCAATCATCGTGTAAAGGAGCAGCGATTATAAAAGATATGTTGAAACCATCTGTTGATTTTTTTGCGTCCATAGATTCGCGTACTGGTCAGTTCTTTCATGAGAAAGGTCGTGTAGAATGGCTTATAAAAAATGACAATAAACGCAAAGGATGGGGATATGAATTTGAACAATTTGGCATTTATCGTGTCGCCGTCAGAAAATGTATACCGCAAAAATTGCAGCCATATCAGGCACAATATATAAACAATAGATATATGCTTATAAGTGTGCTTGAAGAAAATGCTTCAAATGAAAAATTGGAAGCGTTGAAAGAATACTATGCTAAACCAATTTCTATGGAAAATGAATTAGGTTCTTTTGTTTTGGATAGAGAATTTTCCTGGTTTGAGGGAATTGTAAGTTGGAATGGTACAGAGGCAAATGTATATTTGGAAACCGATGAGGAAGATGGAGATACTGCAGAACAGGCAATGAAGGTACTAAAAGAAGTAGTAGATAATATTGTGGACAATGATACTAGGTATCGTGAATTTGCTGCACAAGAATTAACAGAACTTGCAAATGAGTGGATGGACGAATCGGATGAAATTGATGCAGAAGAAATTACAAAAGAAATATTTGCGAAGCGTATGGAAATTAGTGAAATAACAGTTAATTCAGATGGAAGTTTATCTTTGTTTTACAATGATGATGATATGTTTTGGGGCCATGCTATTGAAATAGAGGTTGAGCCAAATGGAGAGATTATAAGTGCTGATATAGCTGGATGAGAGCAAAAACTTTCGGTTTATCAGGCAGATAATGACGTTTCCTATCAAAAGAAAAGGAAAGACAGAAAGAAAAGGAAAGGCGGAAAAAATGACGAAAGAGAAATTAGAGCAGGAGGTTGCCCGGTTTGTGGAAGACTCCGAGTGGAATTACATATCAGAGCAGGAAGCCCTATCCCCTGAATTTGCAGGGCTTCGCATCTATGACACGCCGGTCTGGGGTTATTCTGATGCCCGGGATCCGATGTATCGGGATATGAAAAAGAAGGAGGCGGTAGGGCCCCAGTTCCTTCTGCCGGAAGAGTGGCTGCCCGGAACTGAGAGTGTTATCACCTTCTTTTTGCCATTTACAGATGAAGTGAAGAAAAGCAACCGCCTGTCAGACGACCGCCCGTCAATCCAGTGGCTGCACGCCCGGATCGAAGGCCAGCGGTTTGTGATGAAGGTCTGCGATCATATCCGGGAAATCCTTCTGGCAGAAGGAATCAGCAGTGTGATTCCGGCGGCAGATGCCCGGTTCAAAAGCGTGGAGGCGGCAGACCCCGGCCGGGAAGGCGTATGGCAGACGGCCAGCTACACCAGCAACTGGTCTGAGCGGCATGTGGCGTATATCAGCGGGCTGGGAACCTTCGGCCTCTCCAAAGGGCTGATTACAGAGAAGGGAATGGCCGGAAGGCTGGGCAGCCTGGTTACGAACGGCACTTTTGCGCCGCGGGAACGGGCGTACACAGGCCTCTATGATTACTGCACCAACTGCGGCGCCTGTATCAGACGATGTCCGGTGAGCGCCATTTCCCATGAGAAAGGGAAAGAGCACGCAAAATGCGCCTGGTTTGTGGATATGACGAAGGAAAAGTATCATCCCTACTACGGCTGCGGAAAGTGCCAGACGAAGGTACCCTGTGAGAGCGGGATTCCGAAGGGGAAAAATGACTGAAAACAGGGCCTGTGTCTGCATGGGAATTCTTATATGAGGGGAAGGATGGGGATCAGGAAGTTGATCAGCAGTATGAGAACTACGGTGCCTGTGATGATGCGCCGGAAAGTTCGGGTCTTTTCTGCTGTTGTTACGGAGAACAGAAAAAAGGCAGCCAGCAGCATGATGAGCGCGATCACAGCCGCATAGTGGGTTCCCTCCGTCCCCCTCGACCATGTCGGAAGTCCCATTCCGGCCAGGATATGGTCGCCGATACAAAAACCATTTTCATTCCATGTTATTCCAAATATAACAGAAAACAGCGCAAGCAACACAGAAAAAATGCGCAGAGCAATTATTTTAACATTTCTTTTGTTCATATGAAAATATCTCCCTTTTTTCATATAATATCTTTTGCCACGGGCAATGTCAATATTTAACAGAACGCAGAATCTTTTTACCGGCTTTTAACGGGAAAATATCCGTTTGTTTAATAAATCCCCTTTATATTAAAAATGTTACAATATATATATTCGATTTGTAATGTTTTCCGGCAGAGCTTCAATGGCAGGAAACTGAAGAAATAATTCCGGGGGAAGGAAATATTATGCGGTATAAATGGCGGACGGAATTCCAGAATAAGAAGGATAATCTTTTGGACTGGCTGAAACAGCCGAAAAATCTGCTGAGGATCCTGGTGGCGGCTGTGGTTCTGGCGGCGCTGACAGGCAGCGCGCTTTGGCTGAACAGGCCTGCTGAGGGTGAGGTGGCTACCAGCGCCAGCCAGATGGTTTATGAAAAGGCGGTGGTGACAGCTGTCCTGTCAGACGATGCGGTGCCTGATCTGGAATATGCCGAGGGCAAACGGGTAGGAACGCAGGAACTGGAGATACGGCTCCAGTCTGGCGCCCATAAAGGCGAGATCATGGGACTGACTAATTATATGAGCGCACTGTTTAATGTGGATCTGGAAGAAGGCGATTCTATTATTGTCCGTATCCTGACAGATGAAGACGGGGGTTATTATGCGTCCCTGTTCAATTATAACAGAGGCATGGTTTTGGGGATCTTTATTCTCCTTTTTTTTGTGCTGCTGACAGCGCTGGGCGGGAGAAAAGGTATGGGAGCTCTGCTGGGGCTTCTGTTTACGCTGTCCTGCATCTGGTTTATTCTGATCCCCTGTCTGATCCGGGGAATTCCGGCGGTTCCGGTCACGGTGGCCGTTATTGTGGTTACCTCTGTGGGAGGGCTGATCCTCCTGAACGGTTTTTCGAAGAAAACCTTCTGCGCGGCGCTGGGCTGTGTCATCGGTGTGGTGTCAGCAGGTGCTGTCGCCGGTATCGTAGGATGGTGGACACCTATAGACGGTTTTAATATGTCCGAAGCAGAGAACCTGATTCTCTACGGAGCCGATCAGGGTCTGAAAGTGAGAGGGCTTCTGGTGTGCGGTGTCCTGATCTCTGCGCTGGGAGCGGTTATGGATGTGGCGCTGGGGATTGCGTCGTCAGTCTGGGAGATGAGGGAACAAAACGGAGCACTGACTGCCGGACAGCTGTTTCGGTCAGGCATGCATATCGGACGGGATGCTATGGGGACTATGGCCAATACGCTGATCCTGGCCTTTGCCGGTTCCTCGCTGAATATGCTGATCCTGGTTCAGACCTATGACATCCCGTTTATCCAGCTGGTCAATACAGATTACATCTGTATTGAAATCATACAGAGCATCGCAGGGGCGATGGGGGTTCTTCTTACAGTACCGATCGTCGCTTTCATCAGCGCCCGTCTGATGGCGGGCGGAAAGCGTATATCGTAACCATAGATGATCAAAAATGTCCGCAGAGACAGTCAGAGGAGGAAAAGACGATGAAAATCATGAAAAGCCTGCGGCGGATCTTATCAGCATTTTTAACAGTTCTGCTGATCATATCCGGCATTCCGTCCGGCACAGCCATGGCGGCTGAGACGGAAACTTATCAGGCGATCACAGGAAGTGACGCATTTACATCCGGAAAGTATGTTATGGTGACAGATGGAAATATTGCGGTCGGGCCGATGGACGGTACATGGGTTTCGGCAGTTTCTGTCAGTCCTTCGGAGAATACCATAACAAACCCCGGAGCGGCGGCGGTCACGCTGACCGTAACAGGGGGAACGGTTAAGATCCAGCTGAGCGATGGCAATTATATTGCGCCGAAAGGCGGAAATGCAAATGGAATCAAAGCCGGTGATTATGACTGGGCATGGTCAGTGGCTGATGGCAGATTTATATTTTCCGGCACCGGCGAGGATACGGTTTCTCTGGCCAGCAATAAAGGCCAGGACAGTAAATTCCGGGCATATAAGATGACGACAGTCAGCGGAAACTCGGTCGGCTATCCTAATCGCTTTACGCTGTATAAGCTGACGGAGGACAGTACAGAAGGAGAGGGTGAAACTGTGGTGGCCGCGCCGTCAGCAGATCCCCAGGCAGGGGAGGTAGCGCCCGGTACGGAGATCACACTGTCTACCGCAACGGCAAATGCGCAGATTTACTATACACTGGACGGAAGCGATCCGACAGATGCCAGAAACGGGGCGCGCCAGTTATACAACGGGGATCTTAAGCCGGAGATCACAGCAGACTGTACGCTGAAAGCAGCAGCAGTTCTTGATGATGTTTACAGTGAGGTTCAGGTATTACAGTATACGGTCGCAGATGGCCAGGCTGGTTCTGCGGCCCCCCTGGAGGATGGGGATCAGGTAGTGATTTACGCGCCCGCTTATAAAAAGGCACTGTCATCTGAGAAGGTAAGTACGTATTACAATAAGGGAACGGATATTACAGTAGAGGCCGACGGAACCGTGAGCGGATACGGAGCGGCAGACATATGGACTGTAAAGGATAATGGGGACGGAACCTACAGCTTCAGCCAGAACGGTCAGAACCTGGGTATGGGGGACTCCTTTGCCAGCATGGATCTGGGCGGCGTTCACGATGACTGGGAGATTATCGCCCTGGATGAGGAAGGGCTGTATAACGTAAAAAATACAGGCCGCGGAAATTATATGGAATGGTATGACCAGTACGGCAACTGGAGCACATATAACAGC